>DYRK01000401.1 GCA_020718785.1 Desulfatirhabdium butyrativorans
GTTTTCAATTTTCGACTTTCAATTAATTCAGAGAGGTGAAACGTTGTCAGAGTCTGCTTATATTATCGGAATTGACTTAGGCACAACCAACAGCGTTGTGGCATATACGGAATCGGCAACAGCCAAAGGCAAAGCACCTGAAATCCGTGTCCTTGAGATTCCGCAGCTTGTTGAAGCCGGTACGACAGAGAAACGTCAGGTTCTTCCTTCCTTTATTCTTCTGCCCGGCAAACATGATGTTTCGGAAGAGTCCCTCCGTCTGCCCTGGGATGAAAACAACCAGATTGCTGTGGGAGAATTTGCCAGAGAGCGCGGCGCGGAGATTCCGCATCACCTGATCTCATCCTCCAAATCATGGCTCTGCCATACGCTGGTTGACAGAAACAAACCGATTCTTCCCTGGGAAGGTCCGGATGACGGCAGGAAAATGTCGCCGGTGGAGGCTGCGGCAATGATACTGCGGCATATCCGTCAGGCATGGAATTACAGCATAGCCGCGGAGGACGAATCGCTCAGGATGGAACATCAGGATGTTCTGCTGACAGTTCCGGCTTCTTTTGACGCTGTTGCCAGAGACCTTGCGGTAAAAGCCGCGGATATGGCAGGTCTGCCGCGGGTCACGCTTCTGGAAGAACCTCAGGCAGCGTTTTATGCCTGGATTTCCGCTTCCGGAGAAAAATGGCGTAAAAATGTCAGGAAAGGCGATTTGGTGCTGGTCTGCGATGTGGGCGGCGGAACCTCGGATTTCACTCTTATCAATGTGACCGAGGAAAACGGGGAACTGATGCTGGACCGGATTGCCGTGGGAGATCATCTGCTTATAGGCGGTGACAACATGGACCTTGCCCTTGCATACACTGTATTCAAGCGGATGTTCAAAAAAGGTAAACGTCTCGATGCCTATCAGATGCGCGGACTCTGGCACAGTTGCCGGAAAGCAAAGGAAAATATTCTCGGGAATCCGGAAGTCAGAGAATATCCTGTAACCATTCTGGGCGGAGGAAGCAGTCTTATCGGCGGCATGAAAAAAACCAAGCTCAACCGCGAAGAAATAGAAGAGGTCATTCTCGAAGGTTTTTTCCCTGCATGTGCCGGAAACGCGAAGCCCCTGGCAAAAGATAAAGTGGGCATCAAAGAAATAGGGCTGTCTTATGAGGCAGACCCGGCCATAACCCATCATCTGGCAGCTTTTCTGAACCGGCAGGAAAAGATGAGAATCCCGACCGCGATTCTGTTCAACGGCGGTGTGATGAAATCCGAGCCGATCCGGAAACAGATCCTGAATGTGATCTCATCCTGGGTAAAACAGGGAACTCCGGCAAATGTCCGGGAAATCGAAAGCAGAGATTTTGATCTCAGCGTTGCAAAAGGCTCTGCGTATTACGGATGGGCCCGGCGCAACAACGGCGTGCGGATACGCGGCGGTCTGAGCAAAACTTATTATATCGGCGTTGCCGCTTCGCTGCCTTCGGTTCCGGGAATGCCGCCGCCTATCAAAGCCTTATGCGTCGCGCCTTTCGGCATGGAAGAAGGAACAGAGGCGGCGCTCAGGAATCAGGAATTTGCTCTCGCGGTGGGCGAACTCGCCAAATTCAGTTTTCTCGGCTCATCTCTGCGGCTTCAGGACAAACTCGGCACGCTTGTGGATGACTGGGAAGAAGAAATCGAAGAAATCTCCTTTATCGAGACCACGCTGGACGGAGAACCCGGAAGCGTTATTCCCGTGTTTATCGAAATAAAAGCCACCGAAATCGGAACTCTCGAACTCTGGTGCGTATCCCGTGAGAACCCGGAACAGCGATGGAAACTCGAATTCAATGTACGCGAAAAGGAAGGTGAGGGGTGAGGAATTCGAGGTAAGAGGTCAGGGGTTCGAGGTCAGGGACATATTTCAGCGCTGACTGCCGACCCCAAACCCCCGACCCCCGACCCCTGACCCCTCACCTGAAAAAATTATGAATCTCGGAGATAAAAATTACATCATCGGCATTGATCTCGGAACCACGAACTGTGCGGTTTCATACACTGATCTCCGGACAGAGGGTGAAAAGCAGATCAGACTCTTCAAAGTTCCCCAACTGACAGGAGCAGGCGAGTGGACTGCGCGGACTGTGCTGCCGTCTTTTCTTTATATTCCCGGAGATTATGATATTGCAAAAGACGCGATATCTGTCCCGTGGAAAACAGAAAACGACAATTTTGCCGGCGTGTTTGCCAGAGATCAGGGAGCCAAAGTCCCTGCACGTCTGGTTTCATCCGCGAAAAGCTGGCTCTGTCATTCCAATGTTGACAGACGGGCAAGGATTCTGCCCTGGGGATCAGGCGAGGAAGTGTTCAAAGTATCCCCGGTTTCAGCCACAGCAGCCTATCTGAAGCATATCCGAAACGCATGGAACAGCAGCAGAGACGATGACGAAGACCTGTATCTTGAAAATCAGGCTGTTATTATTACGGTTCCGGCTTCTTTTGACGAAGTGGCACGGGACCTGACCCTCGAAGCCGCGGCAATGGCAGGGATACCCAATGTCACTCTGCTGGAAGAGCCGCTGGCGGCATTTTATGACTGGCTTATACGCCATGAACATCACTGGAGCGACTTCGTAAAACCCGATGAACTGATCTTGGTCTGCGACGTGGGCGGCGGCACCACGGACTTTACCCTTATCACCTTGAAAAAAGCAGACGGAAGCCCGCGTTTTGAACGCATCGCGGTGGGCGATCATCTTATTCTCGGAGGCGACAACATAGACCTTGCTCTTGCCCGGAGGCTCGAGGAAAAGCTTGCCAAGAAAGTTTCACTGAGCGGTGACCGCTGGAAAACGCTCTGCCATGAATGCCGTCAGGCAAAAGAAAGCATTTTGGACGGAGAGGCAGATTCCCGGAAAATCACGCTGATGGGAAAGGGAAGCAGGCTGATTTCAGGAACTGTCACGGCAACGCTCAACCGTAAAGCTGTGGAAGAAATTATTCTGGAAGGATTTTTTCCCCTTGTTGATGCCGGCGGAGAGGTTCAAAAAACAGAACGGAAAGGAATTACGGAATTCGGTCTTCCTTATGAGCCTGATCCTGCGGTTACGCGGCATCTGGGCCGTTTTCTTGAACGCCACAAATCAGATGTGGCAAGAGTCTTGAACAAAGACAGCTATGCTCCGGACCTGATTCTTTTCAACGGCGGATCATTGAAATCCCGCGTGGTTCAGGAACGTATCCGCGCAGCCATCCGGCACTGGTTCAAAGAAAAAGACAGCCGAATGCCGCGCATTCTTGAAAATCCCGAACCTGACCTCGCCGTGGCAATGGGCGCGTCTTATTACGGTCTGGTCAAAACCGGACAGGGCGTGCGTGTGGGCAGCGGAAGCGCACGGGCATTTTATCTCGGAGTGGGCAGCAGTGAACAGGAAGCAGGTAACAGGGGGCAGGCTGCGCTCTGTCTGGTGGAACGGGGGCTTGACGAAGGCAGTCATATCGCTCTTCCGGATAAATCATTCGAAGTTCTGGCAAATCAGCCGGTTAGCTTTGATCTTTACAGTTCCAGTTTCCGCTCCGGAGACCGATGCGGCGATCTTGTTGAAATAGATGATTCTCTGACCGCACTGCCGCCTGTTCAGACCGTAATTCAGTTCGGCAAAAAAGGTTTGAAAACCAAAATTCCCGTAGAAATAGAAGCCGCTTATACGGAAATCGGAACTCTTGCGCTATGGTGCCGTTCTGTTGCGAGCAATCATCGCTGGCAAATGCAGTTTCAACTGCGCGGAAAATCTTCTTCAGGCGGAGTTGCGGACGGAGAGGTCTTTGAAGAATCGCTGGTACTGGAAGTCCGCTCAAAGGTTCATGCCGCGTTTTCAGGCGACGGACAGTCTTTGGATGCCTTGGTGAAAGAGGTGACGGACCTCGTCGGTCGGCACAGAGAAAAATGGCCGCTGGGACTTATACGGAATATGGCGGATGTCTTACTCGAAACAATCAAAGATTCCGATATTTCGAATAAATCCGAAAGCCGATGGCTGAATATGACCGGATTCTGCATGAGACCCGGATTCGGAGACGGCTTTGACGAATTTCGTATAAGGAAATTATGGAAAATCCATAAAAGGGGACCTCTTCATCCCAACAATGTCCAAGTCCGTTCCGAATGGTGGATTATGTGGAGACGCGTGGCAGGCGGACTCAGTTCGGGGCAGCAGCGTCAGTTTATTCAGGAACTGACTCCGGTGATGATGCCTAAAAAAGGAACAAAAGCAAAACTTCCGCCGCAGGAACACCTTGAAATCTGGATGGCGATTGCCAATATGGAGCGTCTGTCAGTCAAGGATAAGATCAGGTGGGGACAGCAACTGCTGTCAGAGATACAGCCGAAAAAATACAAAGCCCAGCACTTCTGGTCTCTTTCACGGATTGCCGCGCGGGAACTTCTTTACGGCTCCGCGGACAGAGTCATTCCTCCGGATGAAGCTGCTTCATGGATCAATATCATTCTCTCGCAGGACTGGCATGATCCCAGACCCGTAGCCGCGGCATTGGCTCAGATGGCACGCAGAACCGGGGACCGTGTCAGAGACATCGCCCCGGCAGTCTCGCTCCGAGTCATCGAGTGGATGTCTCAGTATGACTTTTCAGAATCCTGCATCACTATGCTCAAAACAGTTGTCCATATAGAAAAACAGGAACAGAATATGCTTTTCGGAGAATCGCTGCCTTCCGGAATTGTGCTTCATGCCTGAAACTTCTGCCCTGCTGTCTGTCTGGATCAGAAAAAGACAGAGTGGAAAAAACTGTCTTTCAACTTCCCAATATATTAAGGTCATAATATGTCGGAGGGATCAAATGCCTCTTGTGAATATTGAAAAAGAGATTGCTGAAAAGGCGGCTGTTGTTTCAACTCAAACATACTCAATGTCGGTGGGCGAGATAATCAGCATGTACACTGATAAGGAGATTGATTTGCATCCCGAATATCAACGCTTTTTTCGTTGGACTTCGGAACAGAAATCGCGTTTGATAGAATCTTTTCTTATGGGCATTCCTATTCCGCCGATATTTGTTTCAGAAAGAAGTGATTCAAAATGGGATGTGATTGACGGATTGCAACGGTTATCAAGCATTTTAGAGCTTATCGGCGAGCTTCGTGATGAAAACGGAAATCTCAGACAGCCGCTTATCTTATGCGGGACGCGATATTTGCCGAGTCTTGAAGGAATGCAATGGAAATCGGATAATTCGGATCAGGAACTGCCGGAATCTGCCCGCATTAAAATTAAGAGATCCCGACTTGATATCAATATTGTTAAAAGCACAAGTGACGATATTGCAAAATATGAAATATTTCAGAGGTTAAACTCTGGCGGAACTCATGCCAGCGAGCAAGAAATCCGTAACTGCATTCTTCTTATGACGAATCGAAATTTCTATGAATGGATCAAATCTCTTTCAGGTTATGGAAACTTCAGGGCTTGTCTGAACATCACGGATCGGGCAATAGAAGAAGCTTTTGATATGGAACTTGTTGTGCGCTTTGTTGTTCTGACCATGATTGAAGGTGATAAACTCGGTCCGTCCGGTGAGTTAGGTGAATTTCTGACGAGTGAACTGATAAAACGCGCTGCTGATCCGAACTTTAATAA
>DYRK01001122.1 GCA_020718785.1 Desulfatirhabdium butyrativorans
GAAAGGAGGTGTAAAATTGCAAAAAATTTACCGCATGAATATGTCTTTTCTTTTTCCTCTCAAATCCGGTAATGGTTTTTTTTAACCTGACTCTGACAATCCGAGAGACGAGCCTATTATGAATGCTTTGAAAAAAGGAGCAAACCAATGAAACAGATGAAAAAACAGCAGAATTTTGCTATCATGGCAATCATCTGCTGGACCTTGATTTTTCCTGTATCCGCAATGGCGGATTCGATCAGTCCGGAAACTTTTTCGGCTAAAATAGAAGAAGGCGGAAGCGTATCCGTAGGCAGAACGGTAACGGTTACAAGGGAAGTCACCTCTGCCAAAGCAGATGTCTTTTTCCTTTTTGACACAACCGGAAGTATGGGAGACCTTATAACTTCCGCAAAAACAAAGGCAACTGAGATTCTCAGCAATGCTTCGGCACTGGGCGATGTGGCTTTCGGCGTCGGCTATTACCAGGATTTTCCGGAGGGCGACTACGGGATACCGAGTGATAACCCTTATGAATTAGTCACAAATATTACCAAAGATACTGCTGCGGTTCGGAATGCTGTCAATTCCCTTTCGCTGGGATATGGGAATGACTGGCCCGAGTCCAATCTGTATGCGCTCAGTCAGGTCGCGTCTTCCACAGGCTGGCGTGAAGGTTCAACCCGGATTGTGATATGGTTCGGAGACGCAGTCGGTCATGACGGAGATAAAGACTCCGCTTATCCGAGCCGTATCGGTCTTCAGGATACCATTGCGGCACTCAAGGCAACAGGGGTTATTGTAGAAGCTGTAAATGTAAACCGTATCTATTTTGATGGATGCTACTGCAGCATGGATGAAGGCGGCGAGGCATATCCGGAGCTTCACGGACAGGCAAGTGCGATTACCGCGGCTACCGGCGGCAAACTGTTTGACGGCTCGGACACGACTGAAATTGTAAGCATCATCGTCAATGCGCTCAAAGATGCCTTTGCCTCATACACTGAGGTCAAACTGTCGCTGTCCGAAACATTCTCCGGTCTGGGAGTCAATATCTCGCCTGTAGTTATCACAGGCAGCTTTGACCGGTCTCAGGAGCGTTATTTCAACTTCAACATGACTTACACCGGCCTTGAAGTCGGAACTTATCATTTTGATATTTCTGCCAAAATAAATGACGGCGTTGTGGCGGTGGCAAGCGATACTGTTGAAGTCGCTTTTCAGGACTGTA
>DYRK01001123.1 GCA_020718785.1 Desulfatirhabdium butyrativorans
GAACTATAAAATTATACCAAAAGTGTAACTGTTATTTATTTTTAACTCCTAAAGGCAAGAAAAAATCCCCTCTGAGAGATGTAAAAGTTGGGACTAAAAAAGAACAGCACTGTTATTTTCCCCGATTAGATGGCACAAGGCAGGAAGGGGAATCTGTCAGAAATCTTTTGAAATTCGCTATAATTCTTCTTGATAATGATGTGCTTGATGAAGAAGTCAAAAAGATTCGCAGTCCTGAGATTCTTCATATTGCCACACATGGATTTTTCATTTCAGAGCAAAAAAATAATACTACTGAAGCATTACTGAGTATGCTGGGGATAAAGAAATTTGAAAATCCCCTGTTGCGATCAGCGATTGCACTGGCAGGCGCAAATGCGTCTTATCATAAAAAACGTCCGGCTGAACATGCGGAAGACGGGCTTCTGACAGCTTTGGATGTAACCGGAATGGAACTGACCGGAACTGATCTTGTGGTGCTTTCCGCATGTGAGACAGGGCTTGGGGAGGTTCATGCCGGAGATAGTATTTACGGGCTACGCAGAGCCTTTACCATTGCGGGCGCAAGGACGCAAATTGTCAGTTTATGGAAAGTGCCGGATTATGAAACTAAAGAACTGATGATCAGTTTTTACACAAAAATTGTAAACGGGCATGGAAAAGCGGCAGCGTTGCGCGAATCTCAACGTGAAATGATTCAGAAGCTGAGAAGTAACAAACAATCGGATTCTCCGTTTTATTGGGGCGCATTTATCTGTGTGGGCGATCCGGGTAAAATGAAAAGAACATCGTCTTTCTGATTCAGGGACGAGGTTTAATTTTTCGCCTTTTAGGCAATTCGTCATTTATAATGATACAATCTTTGCGGACTGTAATGTATTTTCTATCACAGAGTTCTTTGACAATCCGAGTAACCATTTCTCTGGAAGAGTCGATCCTTGAGGCAATTTCATGATGTCTCGGTCTTCCTTCGATGATCCGCTTTCCGTTTTCATACGGTTTTGAAAGTTTCATCAGCAAGCGTCTGATTCTGCCGTACACATCCGAAAACACAAGCATATTTATCAGATCGGTTGCTTTACGGAGTTTCTCCAATAATCCTTTCATCAGATTCAGCATCATGTCAGGATTTGACAAAAGGATTTTTTTGAATTTATACTGTCAAAGGTTATAAATTATGATTTTCAGAACTTAAAAAAACTGTTT
>DYRK01001124.1 GCA_020718785.1 Desulfatirhabdium butyrativorans
AAATAGACTTTATATTTCATCATCCCACCACCCCGAAAAACCTCTCATAATCCCCCCCGATCAGCCACCCGGCAAACTCGCCCTTGCATTTTGTTATAACAAATCATGTTCAAAAATCAGTTTTTCCACTTTCGATAAAAACTTCAATAAAGGTTTCGGGTCCAACTCTTCATCCGACGGTTCATGTTTATGCGGATTTTCATAAGGATGGATATGCCACTGACCGGATTCCTTATCAATCCCGAATATACGCTGATTCGCTTCTATCAATGCAAAATAAAGTGAATCTGATAATTCACCTATGAAAACCTGTATGAAAAGTCCTTGCCGAATATGTAAGCGTAATGAAAATGTCGCGTCTGTCCGTTCAACAATACTGAGTGATTGGATGAACCATATAATTATCCGAAGCCTCATGAGCCTCCGAAATAAGATCAGTGATACGATACATTATCGGCTTCCTGCAATTCTCTGAGATAATGTTCCATTGTTTTCATTCCGCTGATTGCAGTTTCCCATCCCATTGCATCTGATTCGCTGTCCCAACTGTATTCTTTCTGTCTGACAACCTGTTGTTTCACAAATTCATCAAAACTCATTCCGTACTTGCGACTGAGCAGAAAATCAGTACGGCGATAACGGGCAAAACTTCTGAGATATTCGGCTTTCAACAGATTCCGTATTTTTGTGTCTGAATTTTGCCCGACAATCGGAGCCTTATTCAGAAACCGCAGAGTTCCTTCCAACAGTGCTGTATGAGTCATATCTGCCTCCTAATTATTTTTCATAAAAAATCTCTCATAATCCCCGATCAGCCAGTGCGGCAAAACTGCCTTTGCATTTTCAATCTTCAGCCTGTCCGAAGGAAGATAAAGCATAGCTGCAAGCAGATAATTGATGGCAGAAATCGGATCCGTTGCAGAGCATTTTGTCAGTTCGGTAATAACCATTTGCAAAAATGCGTTTTCTTCCTGAGTCAACACCTCGTTGCGGAGATTGCTTTCCATCAGTTTGCGATGAAGATTGCCCATATCACCGGTGTAGGCTTTTTCCAACTGATCCGGTGACAATTGAAGCCATGCCTCAGAAATGCGTTTTCTTTCTTTGATAAGATAGTCAAACTGATTTGATGAAAGAGGTTCGGTAAGCAAATTCCATAAATTATCACTCATATTCCTGATTTTTTTATTGAATATGAACTGTG
>DYRK01000402.1:0-1086 GCA_020718785.1 Desulfatirhabdium butyrativorans
CGTTTTACGGATAAAATCAGCGAAGATGAATTTTTCCTTGACACAGCTTGTCTTTTATGTGAAAAAGACAAGTTTTTCAAAGATAAAGAGGAGCATGTAATTCAAAATGAAGAAATATACATACAGTGCAAAAGAAAGCGACAATAAAGACAAGTGGTGGATTGTTGACGCACAGGGGGCGGTCGTGGGAAGACTTGCAACGCAGATCGCCGCGCGTATCAGAGGGAAACATAATCCCTTATTTACCCCCCATGCAGACACCGGTGACAGCATCATCGTGATCAATGCCGAAAAAATCGTCTTCACAGGCAGAAAATTAGATCAGAAATGCTATTACAGGCACAGCACCTACATGGGCGGTCTCAAAACAGTTACCGCAAAGGAACTTTTGGCAAAACGGCCCGAGGATATCATCCGTATCGCTGTAAAAGGAATGCTGCCCAAAAACAAACTCGGCGACAGACTGATAAAAAAACTGAAAGTCTATGTCGGGGACAAGCATCCCCATGCCGCGCAGCAGCCCGAAGTTCTGGAATTAAAAAAATAAAAGAAGGTCAGAGGTGAGCGGTCAGAGGTGAGCGGCGGAGTCTTCCGCCCCTGACCTCTGACCCCGCACCCCGGACCCCGAACAGAGGAATTAAATGGAGAAAGAAAACGTCTATTACGCGACAGGTAAACGGAAAACCGCAATTGCCAGAACATGGCTGTTTCCGGGAAACGGTGAAATCACCATCAACGACCGCAAGGCAGAAGAATATTTTCCTTTGGAATCGGCAAAAATTATTCTGTCAAAACCCTTTGCCGTCACAAACACGGCTGGTTCCTACGATGTGAAAATCAGGGTACTGGGCGGCGGTGTCTCAGGGCAGGTCGGCGCTATCCGGCACAGTATCACGAAAGCCCTTATTCTGGCTGATCCTGCTTTAAGACAGGTGCTGAAAAGAGCCGGTTTTATCAAACGGGACCCCCGGGTCAAAGAACGGAAAAAATACGGTCAGAAAGGTGCAAGAGGCCGTTTTCAGTTCTCAAAACGTTAATGAAAAAAAGTCAGAGGTCAGGGGTGAGATGCTTTCACCTCTCACCTCT
>DYRK01000402.1:1186-5574 GCA_020718785.1 Desulfatirhabdium butyrativorans
AATAAACCGTATGCTCCGCGGCATCCTCCGAGAAATCCCATTCCTTCAGAACAGAAGAGCCGACATTATGGGCGAATCTGTATTGATAGGCAAAATCAAAATTAAACTGTTTCCATCCGATTCCGGAACCGATACTGAAGCCGAAAAAATCATCTGACCCGCCCTGAGCCGGCGCAGGATCATAAAAGATTCCGGCGCACAGCGGAATGATATATTTCTCGGTTATCCAAAGATATTCTGCGCCCGTCCGTATCTGATGCGTAGGGCTGATGTCCGACTCGGCGGCAGACAGCCCGGTAATCGGTGATATCTCTTTGCCATTAGCGTCGGTCTGGATAAAGTCATCCCATTCTGTTCTGTAAATATCCATAGATACGGTGATGTTTTTCGATGCCTTGTAAGCCAATCCCATGCCGTAAGACATGGGCATATTCAGACTCTCGTCGCTTTCAAAAGTATTGGTGCTGACACTGCCGTAATCCGGAAATTCAGGATATTCTACCGCATGAGAAAAAGAGTGTTCATGCCTTAAATCCGCTTTGAACGGGGTTTTCAGGACTGCGCCCAGGGTCAGCCGGTCGGCGATATTCCACAATATGCCCATATTTGCGTTAAATCCCCTGAAGGAATAGTTATGGGAACTGTGCGACTCGGAAGTAAAGGCATTTCCTGATACAATACCGGAGCGATGTTCGGAAATATTTTGTTTCCATTCATTTCTGCTGATATTATTATCCCAGAAATTCAAAGTGAATCCCAATGAAAATGCCGGAGTCACCTGAATGCCGTAAGCAAGCCCCGCAGCCGAAAGACTGCCTTCCTGCCGATAGTCCGAATTCCGGATTGAGGTCATGCTTTCCGAATCCGAGCGCATCGGGAAATGCCATTCCCTTGTGAAGTCATAGAGCTTCTGATAATTGAGCGAAACAATCATATTGTATCCCCGGAAATTAAAGGGATAAGCTGCGCTGAAATAATTGATGCCGGTTTCCGACACCGTCTGTGTGCCGTCTGCTTCGGGATGAGTTCCGAAACTGTTGTCGTCTGTCCGATGAAAGGCATCGCTCACAAGAGAAATCTCCGGCAGTTCCAATTGAATCAGTCCGCCCGGATTCCACGATGCGGCCGTGGCATCATCTGCAATTGCAATAAACGCTCCGCCCATGCCCAAAGCTCTGGCTCCTGATCCCACCGGATTGGGTGATGAGGGAATTTCGGATCGCTGAAAAAAATCCTGCGCCGGGGCATTGTTCATTGCTGTGCCGAAAAAAGCAAAAATAATCCAAAAAGTATAAAGCATACGGTTCATGAATGCCTTCCTTTTCATTAGTACAAAAATGTAGCGTGTAAAGCGGGTTTGAAACCCGCTTTACTATACGGACATTATTTCATCACAAATTTCTCTCCTGTGTCGAGTCCGGATAATGCCCCGGTATCTATAAGCTCGGCATAAGACATTTCGGGCAGAACCCTTTGAATGCGTGCTGTGCCGAGTTCTTCTGTATCTGATCCCGAATCTTTTCCGGCTTCGCGTTCCCGGAAAAATATCAGGCGCATCCCGGCTTTTATCTGATCGGATTCGCAAAGATTGAGGACAATTTTTTTCCCATCTTCTATTCTGACAATATGCCCCTGGGTCAGGGGAAGTGCAGCTAAAAGTTTGACGAGCAGTTTTCCGCACAGATTCCCGATCTGCGACAAATCCGCATATTCCTCATAAACATCTTCATAAGTCATTTCTGTCGCTGTTTCTGTTTCAACCATAGAGACGGAAATCTGCACCGACTGTCCGCCTGCCGCAATCTTTCCTTTCAGCACAAATTCTGCTCCGATATTCCGGGCAAGTTTTTGAATATCTTCATGTTCTGCCGGCAGACTCAGCGGTTCTTTGATATTAAAACGCCTGCTCTCCCTGAGCGATTTCCGAAAATTCCCGTCAATGAGATATTTCAGGGACATATTTTCCGCGGCTGTTCCCTGTGCGTTTTCCATAGCAAAGGGAAGTATCATAACAGACATTCTGGACCCGGTTTCGTAAATCTTCGAAAGTCTCCGATGAATGGAAATCTTCTGTTCTGCCCGGTTGCCAACCTGATCGAGACATTCAATCGGGAATTCATTATCGCCTTCGTCAAGTGCGGCAAGATAATTCAGATAGAGTTTTCTGCCCGGTCTGTTCAGAACCTTCTGTCCCTTTACAGTGACGTTCTGAACTCCTGTATCATCGCAGACCTTGAAATCCAGAAGTATCTTATCGGTAAAAACCGTCCGTTTTTCAGCCCATTTCTTCGCCTCGATCATGGGCGGAGACATATCCGGAAGTATCACATTTCTGCCGGAAAAAATTTCAGGACAATCCGACCGCCTATCTGCCAGCCCTTTATTGTTGTCCGTAAAATCGGATTTCAGAGCCAGCACAAACTGACCGTCTTCATCTGCTTTTGTCATCAGCCGCCCCAGCGCGGGCCGCTGCCCGCTTTTTGTCACAGATTCCCATATCCGGGTATGGAACAGATATTCGATATCAATGACTGCTTCTTTATTTTCTTCCAATGCGGTCAAAAGCTTATCGGCAAAAATACTGTGCTGTCCGCCTTCATCGCTCACCGGTTCCAGCCCCCCGGAACTTATCACCTGTCTTGATTTTTTGTCCGCCAATTCGAAAAGTCTTTCTATCTCTGAACCGCTGTGAACCGGAATTGTTCCTTTTGAATGTTCTGAAGGTTCTGCTTTTTTCAATGGCAGAGTTTCCTGAAGGATTACGCCCGGATAACAGGAATCCTGTCCCTGAAGCAGAAAACCGGGGGATTGATCATACCCCCGCAAAAGGCTCCCGCTGTAGCAGGAATCAGCAATCACCATAATATTTTTTCCCTTTACAGATGCAGCGCAAAGAACCTCCCGTATGGCAGAATTGGTGATCCATGTGGTGAAGTCTTTTTCTTTGCCGTCAGCCGGGATCCAGTAGCCGTCGCGGGAAACCGCATCTAATTCCCCGTGTCCGGAAAAATAAATCAGGAGATTATCCTTTTCACTCAGTCCGCCTGCCATACATCTCAGGTCATTCATAAGGGTTTTCCATGTTGCTGTTTTGTCTGTTCTGAGAAGAATATTTTCGGGCAAAAATCCGTAGCGGCGGATAAGAACATCCTTTAATGCCTCGGCATCGCTGACAGTATTTTTCAGTACGGGCCATTCGTCGTAGTCGTTGATTCCGATAATCAGCGCATAGTAATCCCCCAAGTTTTTATACGATTTTTCCGGCGTCCGGATTCCTGCATAATACAGAGAAGTATTGAAATCGCCTTTGGAAGCCAGCAGCAATTCTTCGGTTTTATGTTCTTTCGTAGGTTGGGTTGAGGAACGAAACCCAACAAAAGGAACAAATTCAGCCTGAGTCTGATTCCCTGCCTCATCTTCGGCAATTACTGCGACTTTTTCCTGAAGCGATGCCAGCACAACAGGCGCATTCAGCATGACTTCCCTGACAGGTTCTTTCAAAATATTCAGGCTGTTGTTCACCCGGATAGATTTTATCCCCGAATCGTCATGAGCATATCCGATGAGCGTGTATGAATTATCCGGAGAATTCGGAGCCGTGAGTCCGTCAATATTCAGCACCGGACCTGCACGGTCGGATATGACATTTATTTTGCTCAGGGTCTTTTTTCCGGTCAGATCCGTGACTTCCACGGCAACAGTATTTTCTCCTATACTTATCGGAACTTGCATAAGAAAAGGCATCTTAGGTGCAGACAGGTCAATGCGTACCGGAATGCCGTTGACGAGTATCTCTTTGACAAAATTATCGTCCGTTGCCGTACCCGTGACAGCAAGGGTAAAACCGTTGGAAATAAAGCCCGGCTTCGGCGATTCAACGGATACCTCCGGAGGATGATGATCTGAATTTTCTTTCTCGATATTTGATTTTCGGGCTTTGTCAAGGTAGTATTCGGCTTTGGCAGATTTTTCAGCGGAAAGCGATTCTTCCAATTCTTTTATGGCTTCAGGATAGCGTTCCAGTTGAAAGAGAACTATGCCTAACTCCCGATGGGGAAAATAGTCAATGAGATGTCTGCCGTAAGTGCGGACACGCCGCTGATCTGTATTTTCTTTTGTCAGAGCCTGTCTGAAATCTGCTTCTGCCTCCTGCCAGAATCCGCCGTCTGAAAATGAAAGCCCGCGCTCGTAGAAATTCCACCAGCGATGCCGGAACAGCCCTTTTGTCACGCCGTAATATCTGCCGTCTTTCAGTAGGTTGGGTTGAGGCACGAAACCCAACTTGCTACAGCCGGCGCAGGTGAAAAGAATCATCAACAGGATGATAATGTTTTTGCTCATTCGCGTCTCCTGTCAAATTGTTTCCGGAGTGCAAAAATAGAGCGGAG
>DYRK01000403.1 GCA_020718785.1 Desulfatirhabdium butyrativorans
TTCTCTTTGGCAAGAGCAATGTTCGGGCGCCGCTGTTTCGGATCATCCGAAGGCAGGGGTCTGAATACGATCTCCGAGCTGGAACCGGTAAGCCGGATAACTTTTTCCGCGAGTTCCAGAATAGTGAATTCTCCGGGATTGCCGAGATTGACCGGCCCGGTAAAGTCATCCCGCGAATTCATGAACCGGACAAAGGCCTCGATTAAGTCATCCGCGTAACAGAAAGAACGCGTCTGAGAGCCGTCTCCGTAAACCGTGATGGCTTCGCCCTTTAATGCCTGAACAATGAAATTTGATACTACCCTTCCGTCATCAGGGTGCATGTGGGGACCGTATGTGTTGAAAATGCGGGCAACTTTTATTTGAACTCCCTGCTGGCGGTGGTAGTCAAAGAAAAGCGTTTCCGCGCATCGCTTTCCCTCGTCGTAACAGGATCGGATTCCGATGCAGTTGACATTTCCCCAATAGCTCTCAGGCTGCGGATGTACAGAAGGATCGCCGTAAACTTCGCTGGTAGAAGCCTGAAAAATTCTGGCTTTGACCCGTTTGGCAAGTCCCAGCATATTGATCGCTCCGTGTACGCTGGTTTTGGTGGTCTGAACCGGGTCGTACTGGTAATGCACCGGCGAGGCGGGGCAGGCTAAATTATAAATCTCATCCACTTCTACATACAGCGGAAAAGTGATGTCATGCCGCAGCACTTCAAAATAGGGATTATCCATAAGATGCAGAATGTTGCGCTTTGTTCCGGTAAAGAAATTGTCTGCACAGATCACATCATGTCCGTCTTTCAAAAGCCGTTCACAGAGATGGGAACCGAGAAATCCGGCGCCGCCGGTTACAAGAATTCTTTTCATTTGATAAATCCTTTAACGGGTTAGTCGGTGGGTTTCGCTTCGCTTCACCCACCCTACGGAGAGCCGGTTTCTATGCCTGACTCAGTTCTTTTATGATTCGCTCCTGATCGTCTTTGCTCAGATAAGGGTGCATGGGAATACTGAAAATCCGTTGAGCATAGTCTTCGCTGACCGGAAAATTCCCCGGTTTATATCCGAGATATGCAAAGGCTGTCTGAAGATGCAGGGGTTTGGGATAGTAAACCGCTGTAGGAATACCTGCGGCTTTGAGCTTTGCCTGAATAAGAGAACGATGCTGCCCGTCTTTTGCCAGAAGCGAATACTGCGCCCACACGCTTTTCATTGCCTCAGGAATATAAGGCGTTTTCAAAGAAGTAATACTTCCTATTCCTTCGCTGTAACGACGGGCCACATCCTGACGTAGTGACACTTCTTCGGAAAAAATATCCAGTTTGGCGAGCAAAACAGCAGCCTGAATCACATCAAGCCGCCCGTTGATGCCGATGCGGACATTGTTGTATTTATCGCTTCCCTGACCGTGAACCCGGATAGAAGTCATTTTTTCCGCCAGTTCGTCATTATCGCTAAAGATCGCTCCGCCGTCGCCGTAGCATCCCAGCGGTTTGGCGGGAAAAAATGAAGTACAGCAAATATCTGCAAGAGAACAGGCTTTTCTGCCCTGATATTCCGCGCCGAAAGACTGGGCCGCGTCTTCAATGACAAACAGTCCGTATTCTTCGGCAATAGTATTGATCTGATCATAATCGGCAGGCAGACCGAAAAGATCAACAGCGATAATGCCTTTAGCCAATTTATCATTTTCTGCATCTTTTGCCAAAGCTTGCCTGAGTTTAAGCGGGTCTATGTTAAAGGTTTCGGGATCAATATCCGCAAATACCGGCTCCGCGCCGAGAATGCTGATGACTTCGGCAGTGGCAATAAAGGTAAAGGGCGTAGTGAAAATAATGTCCCCGGGTCCCACATTATAAGCCATCAACGCCATGAGCAAGGCGTCGGTTCCTGAAGAACAACTAAGGGCATGTTTGACGCCGACATATCGGGCAAGCTGCTCTTCCAGTTTCTTGATTTCCGGGCCCATGATATATTGTCCGTGATCCAGAACAGCCTTTATATTCTCTTCGATTTTCGTGCGAATTCGCTGCTGTTGAGCGGCAAGATCAATAAATTGCATAATGCTCCTTATAGAGTTACTTTTCAGTCAGAATTGCCGGGAAGCCAGTGCAGTATGTATTTCATGCCGAGCAGTCCATTGATTGACTGATCTGCCCAATTTCTGAGCCAATGCTGCCCGAATTACGGATACAACGGGAATTCCGCCGGATTTTGCCTGTTCTTCCCAAGTTAAAAGAAATTCCTTTTCTTCATCAACAGACATTAATGATCGCCTGCGTCCGCACCAGCCGGCCGGCTGGCATGTACCGGAAGCCAGAAAATCCTGACCTCAAAGGACAGATTGAGGGTGGCAATCCATGTTCCCGATTTGTTTTGGCGCATGAGCTGACCCATTGTCCATGATCAGGTTGAGCGACTTCAGACCTTTACAGACAGTGCTGCTGAACAGGCTTGCCAGAAAGGTTTTGAAGTCGGAAAAACATTTGCCGTTAAAACAACGGGCAAATGCTGTGATCGGAGTTTCAGGAGATATGTCCATACCTCCTATTTTTTCAGAAAATGCCTTTATTGTTGTCTGAATTTCCATAGCTGACTTTCTTTTCGGCTGATTATCGGCATGAAAAACCGGGAATCGCTGCATTGTGTTTAAAATCAGGCATCGGATTTGCGAGAGGTCACGCCGCCGGCGTGACCCTGCGCGTCAGGTCGGATGATACTACTTTGTTTTCAGATGGGCAACCCCGTCCCAGTCCTTGCCCGGGGGATTTTTCTTATACTCTGTGCATCGCTCGATATAAAGCTTTGCCGCGACTTTATCCTCAGGGAATTCTTTCTCGATCTGACTGAATATCTTCAATGCCTCATCCCATTTCTGTTTCAGATAGGCATCGAATCCCTGCTTGAAAATTTCGCACAGTTTCAATGTCTCTTCGGGCAGTTCCTCATCTGCTCTCCCGATCAGTTCATATATTCTGACTCCCTCGGTTTTCCCTTTGACTGCAACAATATCAAGGAGGCGGCAGACAAAACGATCCGACACTTGCCTGTAAGTCGAATGGGTAATGATCACATGGGTTCCGTAATTTTTATTGACTCCTTCGACGCGGCTGGCAAGATTCACGCTGTCTCCCAAAACCGAATAATTCATCCGTTCATTGGATCCCATATTCCCGACAATTGTCTTGCCGGTGTTCATTCCCATCCGGGTGATCAGAATGCTCTTTCCTTCCCGTTCCCATTTCTCATTGAGTTCTTTCAATTTCCGATGGCAGAGCAGCGCGGCACTGCAAGCCAGATAAGCATGATCCGCTATCGGGGTCGGCGCGCCCCAGAATGCCATGATGGAATCTCCGATATATTTGTCAATAGTTCCCTTGTGAGCCTTGATGATATTGGTCAGTTCATTGTTGTACTCGAACAGCTGGTTCATCAGAACTTCCGTATCCACGGTTTCCGTAATATTGGTAAAGCCCTGAATATCTGAGAAGAATATGGTCAGTTCCACGCTGCCTCCCCCAAGTTTGGCTCCTTGTCCGGTACGGATCAGTTCGCGGACCAGTTCGGACGGCACATATTTTTCAAATGTCTTTAATCCGAGCTTCATAGAAAACATTGAATTGTTGAGCTGCTGGATTTCTTTGATCGTTGATGCCGGCAAACTTCCTTCATCCAGTTCGAATTTTTCGATTTTCTTGGCTTCTTTGGTCAGAGCCGCGATGGGTCTGGATATTCCCCGGGCAATCAGATTGGCAATGAAAACGGAAATGAGCAGAATCACAGAAGAAATCAGAATCACTACCCGTCTCATGTGGATCAGGCGCTCGAGAAAATCATTCTCCGGTACTACAACCGCTATTTTCCAGTCCTTGCCCAGGGCAGCGCCTATATTCGTAAAAGACCCCAGATACCGTTTTCCGCCTGATTCGAATTCAAAGCGGTCGCTTTTGTTCTTTACATAGGCACGGAAAGATTCTTCCACCCAGGCTATGCCCATTTCGTCAATGTTCACCGAACCCAGTCCTTTTTCTCCGTTTTCTTTCACAATCGGCTTGACAAGTCGGGAGGGATCCGGATAAGCGATTATTTCTTTTTTGCTGCCGATAATATAGGCAATTCCGGTTTTCCCGATTTTCAGTTGACGTAGAAATGTTGAGAGCTGATTTAATGCGATATCGAGGCTCAGAACGCCGAGAACCTCGCCCTCGGAATTGATGATCGGATACGCGGTGGTGATGCCGGGAGCCTGATCTGAAAAAAGGATATAGGGATCGGTCCAGAAACTTTTCCCCGATCCTTTGGCGCCGATGTACCAAGCGCGGGTCCGCGGGTCATATTCCAAATCCTTGCCTGCTTCTATCGGTTTGATTTCTGTGATATTACCGTTTTTATCCCGGTTTTTCCAATATCCGCTCACCGGAGTCTTGCTCCGGTCAATGATTTTTGTATTGATCGTACCCTCAGGCATTTTTTTCGGCATCATAAAATTTCCCTGCTCATCGCCGATATTGATCATAGGCACCTGGGGAAAAGAGTTCAGCACATGGATACCGTAAGCATCCAGCATATCCCTGTCTATAATAGAAAGAATGCCTTTCTGAGCGGATTTATCCGGCTGTTCCGGAGTCCTGTCGCCGGTCTTGGCACCGATGTCAGCCGACTCTTTGACCACCACTAATTTTTTTATTTTTACTGCGGATTTGCCGCCGGATATTTTTTCTTTTAAACCGCGGCTGTTCCGCGGGTCAAAGCCGCCGTCTCTGAAAATTTCAGAACTCAGTCTTGCCATAGTCGCTGCCGGCATCAGATAATTCGTCACTTTCTCCTTCACCATATCCGTTACCTGATCCATCTGATATCTTGAGACTTCTTTAAGAGTTTTCGAATCCTGATACCAGACATATCCCACGATGGCGACCACAGTAATAATGAGCAGCGCGACGATTGAGGTAAAAAGATAAACACCGAAGCTCTTGTCCCTGAAATACCTCTTTTTCGATTGTTCCAGTCCGGCGTCCCGGCTTTTGGAAACTGATTTAACATTTTGATTTGACATAATAATTTTCTCCTCATCGGATAAGAATCTGCCGGTGGAAAACGCGTGAGCGTATCAGATGCCGGGGATTTCTGCCGTGTCCGCCCCGGTTTCCGGACTTTTCAATAAAAAATAATTTCTTAATATTATCGTAATATTAAAATGCTATCTGACATAATGTACTAAAAAATCGGAAATGCTTCAATAAAAAAGTCCTATTCCCACAGAAAAAAATCGGATTTCCGATCATCTGTCTGTAAAAAATATATAGAACACAAGCTGTTATGATCGTTGCAGGGTTCAGAGGATGCTGTTGTGCTGTACGGAGACCATTTCATAAAAGCCTGTTGTCCGTCAATGGGGTGGGAAGAGTATTCCGGGGTAGCCGAACAGCCCGGATGAGGAGTGCAAAACCATTTTATACTGACCACCGGCATAATCTGCGCTTTTGTAAAACGGTTTTGCAAACCGTTTTGCCGATAAAACGATTTGCAGAATCGTTTTACGGAAAATCGGGAAAGCGCACATTGTGACAGTGGAAATAATA
>DYRK01000404.1 GCA_020718785.1 Desulfatirhabdium butyrativorans
TATAAGAAAGGAAAACGATGAAACCCATCGAGATTGCAAAAGGGATTTACGATGTCGGTGTGATTGACTGGAATATCAGAGATTTTCACGGCTATTCCACCAATCTCGGCACAACTTACAACGCTTTTCTGATCCTTGATGAAAAGATCACTCTGATTGATACCGTAAAGAAAGAATTCGCAGATCATCTCATAGACAATATTTCTCAGATTGCCGATCCCGAAAAAATCGCCTATATCATCAGCAATCATACGGAAATGGATCATTCCGGCTCCCTGCCGAGAGTCATGCACAGAATCGGAGAAGACAAGCCCCTGTTCTGTTCCAAAATGGGGCAGAAAAATCTCTCGCGTCATTATTCCCGGAAATGGAATTACCGGGCCGTGGAAAACGGCGAAGAACTGAGCATCGGTACCAGAACCCTGAAATTTCTTGAAACCCGGATGATTCACTGGCCCGACAGCATGTTTACTTATCTCAGGGAAGAGAAAATACTCTTTTCCAGCGACGCGTTCGGTCAGCATTATGCGGGACCCGAGAAATTCGACGACAGTATCGGCGAAGCGATTATGCCTCATGCAAAGAAATACTTTGCCAATATTCTGATGCTTTACTCGCCGCTGATTCTCAGGCTGATTGAAAACGTGACAAAACTCGGTCTGGAATTCAATATGATCTGCCCGGATCACGGCATTCTCTGGCGCAGGGATCCGGCAAAAATCATCAATGCCTATATTCAGTGGAGCAGCCAGAAGCCTGAAAAAAAGGCTGTCATTGTCTATGACACCATGTGGCACAGCACCGAAAAAATGGCGGAAAGTATTGCTTCGGGGCTTTGCGAAGAAGGCATTCATGTCCGTCCCATGAAACTGCGGGAGTGGCATCGCAGCGACATTATGACCGAAGTGCTGGATGCAAAAGCAGTCATTGCGGGATCGCCGACTTTAAACAACGGGCTGTATCCGACGGTCAGCGATTTCCTGACTTATATGAAAGGGCTGAAACCTCTGAATAAAATCGGCGCGGCTTTCGGTTCCTACGGATGGAGCGGCGAATCTGCCCAATTGCTTCAGAATGAGCTTGAGGCAATGAAGTTCGACATAGCGGCTCCGCTGCTTAAAATTCAATATGTGCCGGACAAAGCAGGCATGGACCAATGTGCAGCCTTCGGCAGAACCATCGGAAAGGCAATCAAGGGTTAAATAATATTATGAGAGTGCCGGTTGTCGAACTGAGCGATTGTGTTATGTGCGGTATCTGTGAATCGGTCTGCCCCGGTGTCTTCAACTTGGATATGGGATATGTCAGTGTTGCCGATCTCCCGGAATATCCGGAGGCTGAGGTGGATGAAGTCATAAAAAACTGTCCGGCAGACTGTGTCCGGTGGAGTGAGGATTGAGAAAGAAGTGAGAAGTGAATAGTGAGAAGTGAGAATTAAGAAGTGAATAAGCGACCGACCATTATGATTTATAAGATTCGGTGGGTCAGACATTTCTGTCTGACCCTTTCTCGTTCCCAAGCCCCGGCTTGGGAACGCACTTGCCCGGAAGGCTCCCCGGCTTCCCGTGACGGGAGACGACCCGAAGCCCGGGCTTCGGGCGCAGATGCGTTCCCAAGCCGGGGCTTGGGAACGAGGAAAGTCTTATTTCTCACTTCTCACTTAAAATGGGGAGACAGTTATGAAGCGATTTGCACTGTTTGTATTCAACGGAGACCCGATGTGCTTTATTCATGTGCTTCTGAATGCGCTGGATATGAAGGAAAGAGGCTATGAGGTGAAGATTGTCATCGAAGGAGCTGCCACGAAGCTGGTTTCCGAGCTTGCCAAAAGCGAGAATCTCATGTACGGGCTGTGGGAAAAAGTAAAATTTTTCGGATTGATTGACGGGGTATGCAGAGCCTGTTCCAATAAAATGGGTACACTGAAGTCCGCGGAAGAACAGGGATTGGCGATTTTAGGCGAAATGGCAGGTCATCCCAGCATGGCGCGGTACCGTGAAGATGATTTTGAGATCATCACATTTTAAAACTCCCGTTTTCTGCCGTCATTCCTGCGAAATCAGGAATGACGGCGACACACAGACAAGGATGTATTTTATGTTGCAAAGCCTTGAAAATTACAAAAACGATGAATTTGCTGCTTTTATAAAGGAACTGGTCCGAAATGACATCAAAGAGATGGTCAGAAGCGAGATTGCCGCTCTTACCCGCGATCTGCCCGCGACCACGCTCGAAGCCCTTATTCTTCAGCAGATGATTGATAAAATAAAGAAACAGGATGAGGCAATCGGTGATCTGAGAGAAGAGATGCGTGCCGGATTCAGGCGAAGTGAGGAACGGTTTGAAAAAATTGAAACCGGGCTGGCTGATACGCGTAAGGAAATGAATGAACGGTTTGAGCAGGTAGATCAGCGTTTTGAGCAGGTGGATGGCCGTTTTGATGATATGGGCCGGCGATTTGACGATCTGAAATCATGGGTAGGAGTAGTTGTGGGCCGTTTTCAGAACCGTGCCGGGAAAAGCCTCGAAGACATGGCAGCAGGCACGCTGAGACTTGCGCTTAAACGGAAAGATATTGACCCTGGGTCTATAAAACTGCGTCAGAAAATTGCAGATGCCGAAGGGATTATCGGTCCCAAAGGGCGAGTCTATGAGGCGGACATTCTCGCCGAAGGAAATTCCCTGCTGGTTTTTGAGGTCAAGTCATACTGCGATCTTGAAATGGCGGAACGGTTTGCCGACAAAGTGATGCTGATGAGACATCTGTATCCGGATAAAACAACGGATTCCGCACTGATTGTTCTCGAGCCTGCCGCGGAAGTTCTGGAATACTGCCGGGATCATGGGATATCTGTGGTAAATTAGGTCTTGATTTTGAATACAGACATGGAGGATGCCAGTTCCTCGGCACTGTCCGCATTTTTGCGGATGACTGTATTCATCCGGGCAACGGCTTCGTTGATCTGCCCGATTCTCTCGTCCTGTTCTTCGGAAGCTACGGAAATTTCGCTGACCAATGCCGTGACACGGGCAGAATATGCCGCAACCTCTTTGAAACTCTCATTGGTCCGGGTCACCAGACCGGACCCGTCCCTGATTTTTTTGACTGTGTCTTCGATAAGATTTGCCGTATTCCGGGCTGCATCAGCGGAGCGTGCGGCAAGATTCTTCACCTCGCCGGCAACCACTGCAAACTCCAGACCTGCCTGTCCCGCACGGGCTGCTTCCACCGATGCGTTCAGCGCGAGCATTTTTGTCTGAAACGCTATCTCGTCAATTGTTTTGATAATTTTGAAAGTATCCTCGCTGGCATCTGAAATTTCGTTCATGGCTGTAATCAGCCGGGTCATTGATTCATCGGCTTTGCAGACTACCGCGGCAGTTTCTTTCATAAAATCGTCAGCCTGATTCGCATATTGTGCATTCCGGCGGGTCATGTCAGACATTTCTTCCAGCAGCCCGGATGTTTTTTCCAAAGCAATGCTCTGATCGGATGTCGCTTCTGACAGACTTTTTGACATAGAGACATTTTTCCTGATGATATCGCTCAGATTTCTGACCATGTTATTCATGGCTTTGGCTAAAATTCCGATCTCGTCTTTGCGTTCCACTCCGATTGCATGAGTGAAATCGCCTTTGGAAATAGCTCCGGCAGAATCGGCAAGAAGAATCAGGGGTGCGGAAAATTTTGTGGAAAAAATCAGAACAATGATGAAACAAATCGCTGTAAATCCCATGGATGTCAGCAAGGCTTTGCTGATCATCCGTTTTGTTTCTTCTTTGATCTGCTGCCCTGACTTTTTTATTTCCGCATCCAATTGTTTCTGTGTGAAAATCATTCTCAGAACTCCCCAGGGTTCGGTGCTTATCTGAACAGGAACTGCGACTTCGATGACAGATTCGTTCCCTTCTTTATACTCTGTTACCGTTATAATTTTTTTCCCGATGACTTCCTTATCTCTCTCTCCGGTCAGCTGAGTCCTTGCCAGTTCGGGGTTCAGCGTGTGGACAAATACCGTACCCGAGGCATCTGTCAGTATGGCATATTTTGCCTCCTGATGATTTTCTATGCTGACTTTTATATTTTCCGCCAGCCCGGAAAAATTGAAAGATGCAATATCTTTTTCAGCCTGCCGGGACAGATTGGCTGTGAAATTTTTTCCGCGCTCCGCGAGATTTTCTTTCATGAGCGCGATCCGTTTGTCCAATTCATCTTCCATCAGCTGTTTTTGCGATAAAATCTGGGAATATGTCAAAATGATGAGCAGACTTGTCATCAGAAACATCATAATGCTCATCAGCCTCCATTTTATTCCCCATCTGAGCTTCGTGTTTTCTTTCGGATAATACTTTTTCACGGATAAATCCTACCTGACAATATTGTTGACCATGCCCAGCCCGTCTTTATTGTATTCCAGCCCGTATTCTTCTGTTTTTTTCAGATTCAGCGTGATCCGGGAACCCGCCGGAAACTGGACTTTTTCATCCGGATTCATCATGTTGCCGGAAAGCAGTTCCATTGCGATAGCGGCAGCCTGCCGCCCGATGGTCGCCTCATCCGCAGAGACAACCAGAACCGCGCCGTAGTTCACATAAGTTTCATGATAGGAAAAAACAGGCTTTTTATGTTTGTCACATACCTTCAGAATGTCGTATAAGGATTTCTTTTCAGGCATAATCAGAGGATCGGAGATCAGCCACAAAGCATCTGTCCGGGACAGCAGGTCTTTCAGAGCAGGCATCAAGTCTTCTTTTTCTGCAACGCGCCGTCCGGAAATTTCGATTTCCAGTTCCTTTGCCTGAGATTCGGAGTCTTTAAACCATTGCAGCGTATATTGCTCACTGTATAAAATACCGATCTTTCTGATATCCGGAAAAATGGAACGGAACATGAACAGCGGCATCCGGGTATGAAGTTCGTTGGATATGCCGTAGGTCTTCTGCGGAAAAGGAGTCAGCCTTAAACAGTTGATAATCGAGGAAAAAACAAGGTATTTATCCCCGAAATGATCCTTTGCAAAAGAAAAGGCTTTTGCGCCGATACAGTAAACAAGATCGGCATTATATGTCAGCATTTTTTTTATTTCGTTTTCAAGCTCTTTTTCATTTCCGAGATCAGTTTCAAGCACTGACGCTGAAACCGTTTTTTTGAATTCCTCCTGGGCAGTTCTGTATTTCTCGACATTGCCGTCTGAATTGATCAGCAGGATTCCGGGTTTTTCTCCTGATTTTTCCGGAGAAACGGTCTGCTTTGCAATTTCAGTATCAGGCAGGCGCGGGGCATCTGTCCGCGGCGTTATACATGCAGACAGACCGCCGGAAACGAAAAAGGAAAAAAGAAAAAAATATAACATGCTTCCGATTTTATTATGTTCGGTACGTTTCACCTGACCCTCCGGTTGCTATCGCTGATAATCAGCAGATCGAAAATGCCCGGGCCGCTCCCGGCGGCCTTCCTCGTTCCCTCGTTCCCAAGCCCCTGCTTGGGAACGCACTTCCTCGTTTCCTCGTTCCCAAGCCCCTGCTTGGGAACGCACTTGCCGGGGAGGTTCCCCGGCTTC
>DYRK01001125.1 GCA_020718785.1 Desulfatirhabdium butyrativorans
ATTCGGTAGGTCAGACATTTCTGTCTGACGACCATTATGATTTATAAGATTCGGTGGGTCAGACATTTCTGTCTGACCTTTATCATGAACAGGCAGCTGACCTTTATCATGAACAGGCAGCTGACCTTTATCATGAACAGGCAAAAATGCCTGTTCTACTGCAAAAAAATTATAAGAACAGGCAAAAATGCCTGTTCTGCCGCTATGATTTATAAGATTCGGTGGGTCAGACATTTCTGTCTGACGACGACCATTATGATTTATAATATCCGGTAGGTCAGACATTTCTGTCTGACGACGCTTACCACGCGAGTCAGTAGTATTGCTTTGAGATAATTCGTAAGATTTTCGGAAGATACAGAGAGTTCTCAGGAAAAAGAATAATTCTGAAAAAGGAGGTTCAGTATGGAACATTTTGATAAAATTGCCAATATGATCGCCCTTACGATGGGGGCATCATGGGCAAGCGGTCTCAATCTGTATGCAGCCATCCTGATGCTGGGGGGACTGGGAATGACAGGAAATATTGCTTTGCCGCCGGATTTGCAGATTCTCTCGAATCCGCTCGTGGTTTCCGCTGCCGGACTGATGTACATAGTTGAATTTTTTGCAGATAAAGTACCCGGCGTTGATACGGGCTGGGATGCACTTCACACCTTTATCCGCATTCCAGCAGGCGCGCTTTTGGCAATGGGCGCTGTGGGGGACGTGAATGAAGGGGTTTCCATAGCGGCGGCTCTGGTCGGCGGGACAATGGCAGCCGGCACCCATGCGGCAAAAGCAGGGACAAGACTTATGATAAACACGTCTCCGGAGCCGTTCACCAACTGGATAGCCTCGTTCAGCGAAGACCTTGCCGTGATCGGCGGACTGTGGGTCGCGCTGCATTATCCCGTGTTTTTCATTATCCTGCTGATTCTCTTTATTTTTATGATTATAACATTGCTACCGAAAATCTGGCAGGGTATCCGAAGGATATTTGAAACCGTGTTCGGACAAAAACGGGTTCGTGAAACGTGAATAAACGATTTGCGTCTGTTTTAGGCAGGGGCGTTTTACTTTTAAACGACTTGCAAAGTCGTTTTACGTTTAAACGATTTGCAAAATCGTTTTACTGTAAAACGCCCCGGCTTAAAACAGACGCAAGCCGTTTTGTGTCTGTTATCAGCAGAAGTAAGCGAGCGACCTTAAAGACTTAT
>DYRK01001126.1 GCA_020718785.1 Desulfatirhabdium butyrativorans
GGGTTTCGTTCCTCAACCCAACCTACGGTTCCGATGAATTCAGCCCGTCCCGGATCATCAGTACCACACCGGCAAGAATCAGGACACTGCCGGCATATCCGATGAATGTGAAATATTCCTTCCACCAGATATATGCAAGCCCTGCGGCAACAACCGGTTCTATTGTCGCCACAACCGCGGCGCGGGTGCTTTCCAAATATTTCAGTCCCATATAATAGAAATAATATGCCGCGTAGGTGCAGATAAAAGCCAGACATATCAGAGCTGTCCATGCGACCGGGCTTTTATGTGAAAATCTTATCCAGGGGAGCAGACCGAACGCGCCGACAGGCAGAATGTAAAGAAAAAGATTCGGAGAACTATATCTCCCGGAAAAATGCTTGCCGAAAATATAATGAAGAGCATAACAGAATCCGGATAACAGCCCGAAAAACAATCCCGAAGCATTGATACCTGTCCCTGCGCTTTTCTCACTGCCCATACAGACGCCTGCCACACCGATAAATGTCAGTATCAGAGCCGCTATCTTGACCCGAGTCATTCTTTCTTTGAAAAAAATCCGGGACATTACCGCCACATAAGCCGGCGCGGTATAAAGCAATACCGAAGCCGCGGCAGCCCCGATTTGACTCACTGCTGTCTGATAGGCTCCGTAAAACAGGCTCACGCCAGTAAGTCCGAAAATTGCCATTCCCGGAATATCCTGTTTCCGAATCATTATTTCATTTTTTATAAACGCATGGACAGAGAAAAAGCCCCATGCCAGAATTGCCCGCCAAAATGCTGCTTCCAAAGGATCAAGCCCTTCCCGAAAAACAAGTTTGGACACCGGACCGATCAGTCCCCACAGGCTCGCGGCAATGATGATGCAGATATAGCCTTTTGCCATAAAATTACCTGCGGTAATGGTTAATATCTTTCACATAGCTCTCAAAATCATATTCCGAAAGAAAACGGGAGATCATCTGTCCCACGGCATCTGCGGTATCCAAATGATAAAATCCCTTTTCATCGCTTCCTGCGATTTTTTTCGCATTTTCCACAATTGTGCGGAGAGATTCGACAGTGATCTCCACATTCACATGTACATCAAGGCTCTGTTTTGTCTCAGACATCTTTTCCCTTTCTCCTGTTTTTCTATATTTTACAGTAAAACGGCTTTCCAGGCCGTTTTGTGTCCATACCGTCAGATATAAA
>DYRK01001127.1 GCA_020718785.1 Desulfatirhabdium butyrativorans
TTCTGCGTTCTGCCTGATCTCGGATTTCCCGGCACGCCTGCCGGCAGGAGCGGCAGCTTTCCCCTCGTTCCCAAGCCCCAGCTTGGAAACGTCCGGCTCACGGGCAGATATCGGTTCAGCCCCGGCTTTTACTTCAGGACCGCCCGCATTCATCATATCTTCTATGCCGAGCAGATCAAGGTCATCTGCGTGCTGCCTGCTCTCGGATTTCCCGTCACGCCTGCCGGGAGCAGGCTTTTTTTCAGGTTCCGGATCGAATGTCAGGTCTTCAGGCTCTCCTTCCGATGCCTGACCTGATTCTTTAAGCATAGCCTCTATGCCGAGCATATCAATGCTGTCCGATTCGGCAGAAGCAGCTTTCTTATCCGGTGACAGATCGAATGTCAGGTCATCAGGCTCTTCTTCCGGGACTGCCGATTCTTTGAGCATGGCTTCTATACCGAGCATATCAACGCTCTCTGCATCATTCTTTTTTGCTTTTTTCCCGGGCTGCATTTTTGCAGCAGGCTGTTCTTTAAGATTCAGAGCGGCTGCCGGCTCTTTGGATTCTTTTTTCAAAGGAGGGACGGGCGGCTTCGGGCTGTCTGTTTTTCCGATTACCGGTTCTTTTTTCGGCTTCACTTTCGGGACCGGCTTTTCTGCCTGTTTTCGGACCTCGGATTTCAAAGCCGGCTTAGGCTCCGAATCCGCGGGCAGTTTTTTTGTTGCAGACTTGGATACTGGTATGGCTTCAAGATCGTAAACATCCTCGATTCCGTCAGGATCGGGTTTTTTCTGCTTACCCGTCCCCTTTCCGCCCAAAGTGTCATCTTCAAGAAAATTTTCTATGCCTGTCAGATCAAAACCGTCGCTCCGTTCTTCCTCATAATCGGAACCGTTTTCGGCCATTTTTGCCTGTATTTCATCTTCCTTGCTGATTCTGAGAGCTTGGGTTTTTCGTCCGCCGGCGCTGCGTTCCGGTCTGACTCTGAGTGCGGTTGACTTTTCGGATACAGATGCGGGACTTGCAGGATAAGCGACAAAGATATTGGAACACCTTGAACATTGAACTTTAGAGCCTGTTTTCTTTAAAAGCTTGTCATTCAAATTGAAACTGGTGTTACATTTTTCACAAATAATAATCATAACATATCCTCACCGGTCATAATTTCAGGTGACAACCTTCCGGCAATTTTCCGCATCATCAAGCCGGAACC
>DYRK01000405.1 GCA_020718785.1 Desulfatirhabdium butyrativorans
AAAAAATCCTTATCACCGGCGGGATAGGCTTTATCGGCTCAAATCTTGCCATGCGTTTAGTCGAACTCGGTGCGGAAGTTACGCTGGTTGACAGCCTGATTCCCGAATACGGCGGCAATTTATGGAATATCGAACCGATAAAAGACAAAGTAAGAATCAACATTTCGGATGTCAGGGACGAACACTCCATGAAATATCTGATTCAGGGACAGGATTATCTTTTTAACCTTGCCGGACAGACCAGCCATACCGATTCCATGAATGATCCCCATACGGATTTGAAAATCAATGCCCGGGCCCAGCTTTATATTCTGGAAGCCTGTAGAAAATATAACCCTGATATAAAGATTGTTTTTGCCAGCACCCGGCAGATGTACGGCAAACCTCAATATCTTCCCGTAGATGAGAATCATCCCCTGCGTCCTGTGGACGTGAACGGAATCAATAAAATGTCCGGAGAATGGTATCATTTGGTCTATAACAATGTCTATGGGATACGAGCAGCAGTCCTCAGACTGACCAACACCTACGGTCCCCGGATGCGGGTCAAAGACGCCCGGCAGACTTTTCTGGGAATATGGATACGCCGGATTCTTGAGGGAAAGCCGATATTAGTTTTCGGAGACGGAAAGCAGATACGGGATTTCAACTATGTGGACGATGCGGTCAGTGCCTTTCTGATGGCTGCCGAATCGGAAGACGCGGACGGCGAGATTTACAATCTGGGCGCGGATGACCCGATCAACCTGAAAGATACTGCTGAAATGCTTATCAAAGTCATCGGAGAGGGAACTTACGAGATTGTTCCTTTTCCTCAAGACAGAAAAGTCATTGACATCGGGGATTACTACGGCGATTACCGCAAAATCCGATCCCGTCTCGGGTGGAAACCGGAGATTTCTTTAGAAGAAGGTCTCAGAAAGACTTTGGATTTCTACCGCAGATTTTATGGGCATTACTGGGAGACTGAAAAGGGGGCATGATTTGAAGATAGTTGAGGAAAAAGCAGAAAGTTCCTGCCTGAATCTCAAACCGGAGAAATCTGAAAAAATACCGAGGATAATCAGGGAACAGATCATAGAAATTCTTTTTCGCCGTATCAGTCCTGAGACAAGCACCGTATTTTTATTCGGTTCGCTTGCTGAAAATACAGATATGAAATATTCAGATATTGATATAGGCATTGTCAGCGAAGATGAAATCAGTGATGCTGTTTTTTTATCACTCTGCGATGATCTGAATTACAAAGCAGACACGCTGAGAAAAATTGATCTTGTGGATTTTAACAAGGTTGACAGTGCGTTCAGAAAGTTCGCACTTGAGAATATTGAAATATGGCATACAGCAGAAAACTTGAAATGAAAATCGCAAATCTGGAAAAAGCCTTTTCAAATTTGCAGCAGAGCCAGTTTTTTGATTATGAATTTCAGGTCAAAGCCGAAGTGGTGACAAAACGGTTTGAGTATTCTTTTGAAGCCTTATGGAAGACCTTGAAACTCTTTCTGAGTGAGGAGAAAGGACTTGAATGCTACTCCCCGATGGACTGCTTCAAATCAGCTTATCAGACAGGCATGATTCCGGAACAATATGAACAGGATTTTATCAAAATGGTCAGAAAAAGGAATGAAATCGTTCACATCTATAATGAACCGGTTGCTTATGAAATTTATAATTGCATTGTTCCGCGTTTTATTGAAGCAATCGGCGCAGTCGTGGACGGGTTAAAACAGCAGAAAAGCATTGACAACATACTTATGAAAGATGAATGATGTCTGACAAATTTATTCCGGCTGCCAATCCCAAAGCCCAGTATGAGGCTTATAAAAAAGAGATTGATCACGCGATTGAAAAAGTCCTTTCCCGCGGATGGTATATTCTCGGAGAAGAGGTCGGATTATTTGAGAAAGAATTTGCCGGGTTTACAGGCAGCGGGTTTTGCATCGGCTGTGCGAGCGGAACCGATGCGCTGATTCTCGCCCTGAAATCTGTCGGCATTCAGCCGGGAGATGAAGTCATTACCGTTTCCCATTCCGCTGTTGCTACAGTTGCAGCCATTGAACTCGTGGGAGGGGTTCCTGTTTTCGCCGACATTGATCCTGTTACCCGATGTATGGAAACTGCACAAATCTCATCGCTTATTTCCGAGAAAACAAAAGTCATTCTTCCGGTGCATATTTACGGTCAGCCTGCGCGGATGAAAGAAATTCTCAGCATTGCCCGCCAAAACAATCTGAAAGTCATAGAAGACTGCGCTCAGGCGCACGGTGCTGAAACAGAAGGTAAAAAAGTCGGGACATTCGGAGATGCGGGAACATTCAGTTTTTATCCCACGAAAAATTTGGGCGCATTAGGGGACGGCGGCGCTGTTGTAACAAATTCTTCGGAACTTGCAGAATATCTCAAAGCACTTCGTGAATACGGCTGGAAATCCCGCTACATCAGCGACTTCCCCGGAATGAACTCCCGATTAGATGAAATACAGGCTGCGGTTCTCCGGGTGAAACTTTCTCATCTGAGCAAAGACAATGCCCGGCGAAGAGAAATTGCAGAGCATTATTTTTCTGCCATTGACGGTGTTCATATTATTCCGCCTGCCCGGATTGAAGGAACACTTCATGCCATGCACCTTTTTGTCGTGGAATGCGAAAAACGGGACGGATTACAGCAATTTTTGAAAAGAGAAGAAGTCGGCGCGGCAATACATTATCCAATGGCGATCCATCAGCAGCCGGCTTATGCCGGCAGAATACGCGACAGTGAAAATTTGCCTCAGACTGAAAGATTATACCGCCGCATTCTGAGTCTGCCCATGTATCCCGAACTTACAAATGAGCAGGTTGAAAGGGTCTGTTCGGCTCTCAAAAAATGGAGTTCATCACAGTGAAACGATATTACTGTACTTATTTTGACCGCAATTATCTTTACAAGGCAACGGCATTAATTGAATCCCTTAACAGACATGATCCGGATTTTCAGTTATTTGCCGTATGTTTAGATGAAATTACACGGGTTATTCTGGACAGACTGAACATCCCGAATGTTACAACAGTTCCGATACATAAAATTGAGGAGAGAGATTTTCCGCTGATCGAAGCCAAAAAAGGCCGCACACTTTCAGAGTGTTATTTTACAATGGGTCCCACAATTATTCTCCGTCTTTTGGAACGGCACCCTGAAATTGATATTCTGACTTATGTGGATGCGGACCTGTTTTTCTTTTCTTCGCCGGAGCCGATTTTTCAGGAACTGGGCAATCAGTCCGTCTTAATCCATGAGCATCGCTATTCCCCTTCGGAAGCCTACAAAGCTCCGGTCTATGGAAAATACAATGTGGGTATGCTCTGTTTCCGGAATGACAAAAACGGATTGCAGACGCTGAACTGGTGGCGTGAACGCTGTATAGAATGGTGTTATTATCGGGTTGAAGACGGAAAGTTTGCAGATCAGGCATATCTTAACGACTGGATCAGCCGCTTTCAGGGTGTAGTGGTACTTGGGCATATCGGAGCGGGGGTTGCCCCGTGGAACCATGATCAGTATCAATACAGCATTGATGCCTCCAATCATATTCTGGTCAACGGAAAGCCGCTTATTTTCTTTCATTTCACAGCGATGAACATTTCATATCCGGGGGTTATCCTGCCGGTGAAGTTTACAAACTATCCGCCGCTTAATATGGAAGAAATCCGATGGATTGTTGCGCCCTATATCAGCGCCTTATATAAAGGCATTGCCGCAATTCATGCTGTGATGTCGGATTTTGCATTCGGATTGAAAGATGAGATTCAACTGAATACAGCGAATGTTTTTATTGCACACGAGAGCCTCGCCCCCCGGCTGAAAGAAATGGGGGTTTCTCAGACCCGGAACAGCCTCGGCAGCGGGTGGGATTGTTATATTCCCATTTAAATTCAATAGCTTTTATGGAACTCATTCTGAAACGCTGAATGTCTCTGCTCTTCCTTCCTGTAACGCCATCCGATGATGAAGTCATCAGCAAGACATTAAGGGAGTTGCAAAACATAACAGAACATTGAAGATGTCCTACGAAGGATAAAAATTACGGGTTTCTGCGGCAAAACGATTTGCGTCTGTTTTAAGCCCGGGGCGTTTTACAAAAGTGCGGACAGTATAAAAACGGTTTTGAGAATTATCAATGAAACATGCTTATCCTGTTTTTCTGAAAAAATCAGAGGAAAGTCTGAATGCGGCGCAATCCTGTTTTGAACAGGAGTATTATAATTCCTGTGTCAACAGAGCCTATTACGCAATGTTTCAGGCTGCTGCGGCTGCTCTTTTCAAGTCCGGTTCTATATATTTTTTCTTTGAGAGTTTTGCGGCTTTGCGTGAATTCTTTATTTCCGATAATGTCTGATAAAGAAAAAAGAAGTGAAAATATATTTAGACACAAGTGTCTATAATCGTCCGTTCGATGATCAGTCTCAGCCGAGAATTTGGTTAGAAACAATGGCATTTTTTATAATCCTGCAATTGATTGAAACTGAAAAAGCTGAACTTATTATTTCATCTGTTATTGAATTTGAAAACGATAAAAATCCTTTTGCCGAAAGAAGATTATGGGTAAATAGCTGCTTGAATTTATTTAAAAAAGAGATAATTCTGAATACCCTGATACGAAAACGAGGCAGGGAAATGGAGAAGCAGGGAATAAAACCGGTTGATGCCTTACATTTGGCATGTGCTGAATCAGGAAAAGCTGATTATTTTATGACCTGTGATGATAAAATTGTGAAGCACTATCAACGTCAGGGATTAACAGTATTAAATCCTGTTGAGTTTATTATTAAAATAACGGAGGAAAAATAATATGGATATGGCAATAGTTTCTGAACTGGAGATTTTACAGGAAGGTGAGGCTGTATTGATAAAATATTTGGGAGTGTCGAAAACTGCCCGCTTTTTAAGCGCATGGCGTCAGGGGCCCGGTAATTATTTATCTTTAAAAGAGGAATTATTCAAAGGAGAAACCGTTGATACTCTGTATAAAAAAATTTCAGAGTTTGAAAAGAAGAAAGGTTATAGAAGATAATTGACAAAAAGAAAGCAAAACATACTTTGGATAACGCTCTTATTTTTATAGGATAATTTATTTGGAAATGATACTCAACCATGTCCAGGAAAGACTGATCGGCGAACTGATGGACTACGCCAGACAAAAGTATCCCGAAATCGAGTTAGGGAAAATTACGGAAAGTCCGAGCAGTTCGGATCATATATGGGTGATTATAAAAGGCATAGACTGGAATGATGATAAGGCTATGGATTTTATGGAATATCTGTCTGGAAAACAGGAAGATATTCTGGTTGAATACGGTTATCCGATCAGTCTGATGCCGGTTTCGATGCCCTAATAGCAGATTATAGAAAGGATTCGGTTACCATGGCAGGAAAAATACAGACGCAGCAAATTACAACTGCACACAGTTTATATACGCTTTACGAAATATTGCCTGATGAAACCCAACAGATATTTTTGCAGGAACTGTTTGCAAAGCAAGGTGAAAAGATAAGAAC
>DYRK01000406.1 GCA_020718785.1 Desulfatirhabdium butyrativorans
TAATCCGCGACAGGGCATGTCGCCGACATGCCCCTACGGAATTATTTTTTCTGATTATTTTTTTAAAAAAATGTGTGTTAATCCGCGACAGGGCATGTCGCCGACATGCCCCTACGGAATTATTTTTTCTGATATTCATGCCGGACATAGCGATTTTCCAGAGTAGCCGTGCTTTTCTGCGCCGCAGTCTCTGTTCCGTAAGGATAGACAGAGTAAACATCTATGTTCGGAACCGAGACATGAAAAAAATTGATATCTGTCCGACCGCTACGGTCAAACCATATTTTCACAAAAAGATCGGGATTCTGGGAACTGCCCCAGTTGACCGCATCCGGCGAAGCATAAAAATGCCCCCAGATAACCCGGTCGCCTGCCTCGGTGGTATCTGAGCCGCCTTTTTTCCAGACTGCATCAATGTCTCCCTTTTCTTCGGTATGAATAACAGCCCTGATCCAGAGATCGGAATCTGCCAGATAGCCGCCGTCTCTTCGCGTGTCGTCAATAGCGCCGTAAACAATGATTTTTTCCTGATCCACATAGTTCCATCCTGCTTCCAGAATATCAATATCCGTGGTTCCTTCGGGCAGAGGTTCCACTTTGATAATGGTCGCGGTGCGGGTGCAGGCTCCGGCATTGTGATCCCATGTTTCATTATAAGGCCATTTCACATTCTGATTTTCCGAATTGCTGGCCTGATCCGGCGGAGAAGGCGATTTCTGAGGCACAATCACCCGATACGGACCTTCGCCGTCCAATTTGTTGTCAGCGGTGAGGATACCCGGCGTCAGATATCCGCCTTCTCTTTTTATAGCCAGCAAGGATTTCAGCCCGTTCTGAACAGCAATCGTTTCTCCAGTATTCCGGTTTTTGCAGGAGGCAGCGCTGTAATCGCACCATGTTTCTGCCTGAGAATCATACTGATAATCGGCTTGTGGATATGTGCCGTTAATATGATACATTGCCGGATCCGCATCAGTTTCCAGCGGATGATACTGTGACCATCCGTCCGGCGCGAAGACTTTGATTCCGGTTGCCGAGTTCAGAATTCCCGCATCTTTCAGCAAATCCTCCATCGGAACGCCGGTGTATTCCGCGTAAAAATCCCCGGATTTCGAGGTGTTCATCAGCAGAAACTCGGTATGTTGAGGCATTGCATCCAACTGGGCTTTGGTATAAACGCGGAACGGGGCTGTTTTTTTGTTCGGATCATCCCCGGCATCTCCGGGAAACCGTCCGGCAGCGATTTCAGCTTTATTGGTGAAACCGTCTCCGTCAGAATCCGCATCCTCGATTTTTCTTACGGCATCGGCATTCCTGCCATTGTCATGGTAGGCTTTTCCGTAAGGATTTACAGTGTCAAGGATATTGCCTTTTCCGTCATAGCCGTAACTGTAATGACACCATTGGCAACTTCCGAGGCTGGTAAATTTTCCCTCGGATTTTTCATACTTTCCGCCGCTGTGACAGAGCGCGCACTGATCCAGTTTCGTACCGGCTTTGTCAGGGTAAACCTGCGAAAAATTAGCAGAATCCTTTTCACCTTCATGGTGATAAGCCGAAAATGCCGCACCGGAAAAAATGCCAAGAATGACAAAAACAAACACACCTGTCCTGAAAAACTTTCTTTTCATTGTTTACTGTCTGTCTCCTTTCTTTTTTTGTAAGCCGGAGTGCAACGCCGCCTTGCGCCTTGAAGGGCAAGCCTTCACTCCGAACTGCATATCCTGTTCCGGACATCACGTTCTATTTTCGCCGATTTGTTCCATTTTCAGTTAATTTTGTCAAGAACAATCTGCTTTCAGATATCCTTTGTGCCGGTACCAGTCTTCATCACGCCAGACGGATAAGTTCGGAAAGAATTGCGGAGAGCGAACCATTGATAAAAGTGTCTCAGGAAGGACATAATCAGAAAAAGAAAAAGGCGGCATAACCTCTGAAAAATAGGTTGCCGAGCCGGGTTTTGGGAACCGGAAAAGGAATCCCGGATTTGTGCTTCCGAGGGTCCGTCAAAGCTGTCTGTTTTGTAACATCTTTGATTCATTATGAATTATTTTTTAAAAAAAATGCTTGACAGGCTGATTGAATCATGCTACATAAGCCACATTTGTATCGAAAATATGATTATCTTTTTTCCGAACAGGCTTATGAAATAACAGCTAAAGAAAATCGAAAATAAAATTCAGCGTTAATGTAGTTGTCGTTCCAATTGAAAACCGCCAATTTTCTTCACCGAACGACGCTTACGGAGGCGCGCCCGAATGGGCGCGGCTCTTTGTCTGCGTCCGGTGATGGGTGCTTGGCGGTACCTCAATTGGGGCGCAAACATAGAGTCTGCGCCCTTTTTATTTGGTGGCGCAGGAAGGATTCGTCAGATGAATCAGAGCGTCTCCGTCAAAACTTATCAATCAATATTAATAAATTAATAATAATGAGGTGAAAAATGATTCAAAAACTTGAAAGAATGCAGTTTTTGCTTGTTCAGCTTGAAAGTGTAGTTGGCGAGGAATGTCTCAGTCTTGAGTTAAAAGAGATTCTCAGTGAGATTAACCCCATGCTTCGAATAGCTGTTATGGGAGAAGTGAGTTCGGGGAAAAGCAGCCTCATCGGTTCTATTCTTCACGAAGGAGGGATGGATCATTTCACATCAGTCAGCAGTAGCAATGAGACATCAGTTCCTACATATATCAGATATGCTGAAACACCGTATATCCGGCTACAATATTTCACAGCTAAGATAATTCAGGATATTGATTTTAAAATACAACGGTTAAGCGGGGATGGGGAAGCTAATAAATCAGATATTGCGTTGTTGGAACAAGTCCGAAATAATTTAGTTCAAAGCAAAAAAGTTTTTTCTGTAGCAGATAAAAGCAAACTTCTTGGAATTATAGATGAAATTAGTCTTAAAGGCAAGGATAAACGATATATTTTCAATAAGCTTCAAGAATTCTCAGGGAGTTCATCAGGAAATAAGGAACTGGATGCAATATCAAAAATTTGGTTTGGATATAATAATGAGTTTCTTAAAAAAACGAAAAATATTGAGTTTATAGATTCTGTAGGTTGCGGCGAGCCGAATCCTGTAACTGCTATAAAATTTGAGAACCTTTTAAACGATGAGGATATTGATATCATTGTCTTTGTATTTTCAGATATTGCTGTCAGAAATTCTTTTACCGACTTGTTTAACAATAAGAGTACCAACAGATTGGCTGAAGAGGGAAGATTAGTTATAATCCTCAATAAATTGGACTTGTTGAGCGACAAGCGTTATAAGGTTTCTCAAAAACCTTTTTTAATAGAAAGCTTTAAGGATACACTTGTCAAGCACTGTCCTGTCATAAAAAACAGCGTTGAGAAAATTGATTATTTCACCTTGTCTTTGCACGCTATTGAAGATAAACTGAAGGGCAAGTGGCTGAAAAAAGAAAGTGATGCCCTGAAGGAGTTTTCAATTGAAGAACTCCGTAGGATCAGAAAATATTTTGTGGATTCCCAGTATCATATAAAGAAACAGGAAAAAAGAATTTCTGCTTTTCAGGGGCAGCTTCAGAGCTTATTTCAATTTTTTGGAATATTAGATGAGGATACGGAAACAAAGGTGAGGGAGGCAAAGAAGTTTACAGATGTATTTGACAAACTGATCCCTCAGATGGAAGATGTTGATAATGAATTAAAACGCAAAAAGGACAGTCAAAAGGGCTACTTGAAACTCATAGAAAATGAATGCCGAGATTTTCTTAGAAAAATTGACTGGAAACGATATTCAAAATCGGCAGTCTTTCAGTGTTTGGGTGAGCCTAAAAGTCTTTTTCGTGAAGTGCGAGACTACGCCATCACATTGATTAAAAAATTGTATGATGACGAAATCTCGAAGCTTTACGGTATAATAATGGAAAAAATTGACAATCAGGTTGAAATGGCTTTTGAAGAGTACGCCAAAAGTCAGGATAAGCTGATCCAGAACAACCTTCATAAAGCAATTGGGCTTGATGATGCAACAATTGCAAATACTCAGCCTTTTTATGTTTCATTGAAGGGGCAAAGAGATCTTTTCAACTTGACAGTTCAAAATCCCATTGCGGAGTCAAACCGAAAGCGTCAGTTTGGGGAATTCTCAAACATTTATCTGTCAAAAAAATGCTCTTGGGACACACCGCGTAATGCCGAAACCGATTTTTTAAGAGATCAAATCTCTCTTAACTTAGAGAGGTGCTGTGAAGAATATGTTGATTCCTATTTCTTGGGAAAGGGTTCTTTTTCCGAATTCTGGAGTGAATCCGAGTTCTTGTCAGGAAAAGCCAAGAAGCATTTGCTTCACATAAACAAAGTTCTTGAGAGGCATTTAAAGCTTTATCAAAATGCGAGGAAGCTCTATACATCACAACTATACATCCAAACAAATCGTGACAAAATTATCTCGTATTCCAAAGAGTTGATGGAACTTTCGAAAGAGGTTAGTTCGCGTTTTACTAAACAATCCTGACCAATCATGGCGGGGGCAGCTTTTTCCTCGTTACGAGGCCCCGGCTTCGTAACGAAATTGCAAGGAAAGCCTGTCGAACTTCCCATATCTCACCATTCTTTCGGAACAAATTTCCGGTCATTTTTGATTTTTACCGTATCTTTTCCCGAAAACGTCAGGACAAACAGTCCGTTTTTATACGCATAGCGGTCTGCATTTTCCTCGGCATGAATATAGGCCACCGCGCCATAGACTTTTTTGTCTTTATATTCCGGGAAAAATTTTTTAAAAGGTTTCAGATGATTTTCGATATGTCCGTCCACATCCTGCACACCGAGCGTGGTTTTGACCTCGACCGCTACCAGAGAATCGGCGTCGGTAAGAAGAATATCTGTTTCCACGGTCTCACCCCCGCGTTTCCTTTCTTCTCTCTGTCCCGAACCACCGACGCTGATACCCCGTTTCTGAAACTGCTCGGACACAGAAGGTCTTATCAGCGCCTCGACCAGTTTTTCCCAGTTGCGGTCCGATTCTCTGACCTTTCAGATTTTCTTTCATAATTTCTTTCAGAATCCTGCCGGTTTCCTCGATTTTCCGGTCTGTTTCCTTGAACTGCCGGTCCGTTTCCTGAAACATCTGCCATACTCTCTGAAAACCTTGTTCTATTATATCGGAATTCATAACACACCTCTCTTTATTGTGACGTGATTGTCTGATTCTGTTTTATTTTCAAAAATACGCGTTCATCGGAAAAATGTCGTTTCCCATGATCCGGGCAGCGTATATCCCGGTTCATCTCATATTTCCGTTCATCGCCGATTCCCCCTGTTTCTCAAAAGTGACCGAGACAATCTTGGAAACCCCTTTTTTCTCCGTCGTGGCCGTCTCTGAAAAATAGGTTGCCGAGCCGGGTTTTGGGAACCGGAAAAGGAATCCCGGATTTGTGCTTCCGAGGGTCCGTCAAAGCTGTCTGTTTTGTAACATCTTTGATTCATTATAAAATATTTTTTAAAAAAATGCTTGACAGGGTCATTGAATCATGTTACATACGCC
>DYRK01000407.1 GCA_020718785.1 Desulfatirhabdium butyrativorans
GTATATGCAATTTTCTCGCTTTGTTTATTATATGCCCTCTGAACGGCAAACTCAATGCTGCTGTCAAATAATTCCTGCACTATCCCGAACATTGCCATCAGCCGTTTTTCCGAAACCCTGTTATTTTCAAGTGTTCCATCATCCAGAATATGAAAAATTTCAGCATCGGACCGAAGATACCGGCTGATTAGAATCATTCTGTGACACATCAGCGGGTCTTTTTCCGCACACATCAGGGCAATACTGTATGACTTCATCCCTTCTTTTATACGCATCAGTCCCTGACGGAACAGTTCTGTTTCGGCAAGCAGGCGATACTGCACTTTGCCGTCTTTATAATGTGCAGGATTATCGCTGCGGGGTCCCAGTTCTTTTCCGAAAAAGATATATGCAATTTCGGATTTTTTCAGTTCATACCTCAGATTTTCCTTATTGAACTGCGGATTGAATTTGCTGTAAGGCTGAGAACGGACATCGCAGACCGCTGTGATTTTGTGCATCGTAAGCAGACTGACAAATTGTTCTGCAGTGTGAGTCGAATGACCGACAGTATGGATTTTATTCATAATTCACCTGATAATTCAAGACCGGCTATTCCCGCAATCAGCTTATAACGATTACCGTTGTAAGGCTCGCCGATGCTGACGGTGAGATATAAGGGTTTCACACTGGCCGGATATTGTCCGGAAGATTTTGCAAGATATTGATTTTCAATGCAGGGATCGGTAATTGCCAGATTATAAGGCATTCCCTTGAAATCGAATTGACCCCGAACCTTTTTGATGCCGGATTCTTCCTGAATAATCACCATAAAATTTTCCGGCTCAATCAGCAATAAAGAAGATGAAAGACTTTCAGCGAGTTCCTGCGGGATTTTGTCGTTAATGCCATAATTTCCATCATAGCCGTTTATCCACAGCGTATCAGGATTATCGCAGAGTTTCCGCAGAGCTGGAAGCGTAAATTCACCTTTCCGTATCCATTTCTTTTTACAGATCAGCCAGTTTTCAATCTGACAGGAATGCGGAACATGTTTTTCAAGGGGAATTTCGATAATATCCAAAAGTTTAGGGGTATTCCCGTCTTGAAACATCATTTCTCTGCTCAACATCTCCCCGGTTTCCCGTGTGCTGACCGGTCTTATCCATTGAGCGACACGGTTTTCAGTCAATTCTTTTCCGGCAACACAATATCCTGAATACTTTCGGGAATTGGCAAGACAGACAATCTGCTTTCGGAAATAATCCGCTTCGTTTTCCGTCGCTGATCCGGCGACAATACATCGGATAATTCCGTAATTATATTTTCCCTCGAATTTTTCAAAAACCGGTTTCAGTCTGCCCTGCTGATCTTCAGGCAGCGACTGATATGCGTCTTTGATTTCAAGGATTTCTTCTTCATCTAATCTGACCGCATCTTTCAGCGACAGTTGTCCTTCGCGTATAATCTCAGACAGATGCCCGTAAACAGTGCCGACTGCCAGATGGCGAAATTCGGCAATCTCTTCGGGAGATTTTCCTGTTTTGAAAAGACTCAGAGTTTCCAGCACGGTCGGAGAAAGCCAGTCCGATTTCGTATCCTGAACCGGCTTTTCAGACGGAATTTTACGGATGCCGTGTTTTTCAACATGATCCTGAATAATTTTGACAATCTGTTCTCCGTAACGCTCGGATTTCTTTTGTCCGATTCCGTAAATCTCCTTCATTTCTTCAAGTGTCTGAGGCTGAATCTGCACCAGTTCTCTCAATGTCGAATCATGAAAAATCACATAAGGCGGAACATTTTCTCCCTGAGCGATTTCCGAACGGAGAGATCGCAGCTTTTCCCAAAGTTCTGAATATGAGGGATCCGAAAATTCATTTTCGGAGCGGCTGTAAGGCTTTGATTTCCGATCTTTTCTGCTGCGGACAGGGTCTTTGCGGAAAAAGATTTTCTGCTCCCCTTTGAGAACAGACCGGCTTTCAGGGCTGAGGCGGAATCCGCCCTTGTCCTCTGCATCTGCTGTCAGAAATCCTGCGGCAGCCAGTTGTCGAAATACCGAGCGCCATTCTTTTTTGGAAAGTTCTGTTCCTATTCCGAAAGTAGAAATTTTGTCATGCCCGTATCGGATGATTCTCTCATTCGGGATTCCCAGCAGAACATCCATGAGATATTCCGCTCCGAACCTTTGTCCCGTGCGATAGACACAGGAAAGGGCTTTCTGGGCAGCAACAAGCCCTTCCCACGTTTCCACTTTCCCCAGACAGATATCGCAGTTTCCGCAAGGCCCGGCATAATCTTCTCCGAGATAATTCAGAAGGATTTTCCGCCGGCACACGAGCGTTTCACAATAACTCAGCATTGCCTCGATTTTCTTCTGCCGGATATGTCTGAATGTCTCATCTCCTTCGGAACGTTCCATCATCCGGCGATGTGCGACCACATCCGCAAGGCTGTAAATCATCCATGCCTCTGATTTTTTACCGTCCCGTCCTGCGCGCCCGGTTTCCTGATAATACGATTCAATGGTTTTGGGCATTCCGAGATGTGCCACAAAGCGGACATCGGGTTTGTCAATCCCCATTCCGAAAGCAATTGTCGCCACGATGATAACGCCGTCTTCTCTCAAAAACCGGCGTTGGTGAGTTAGTCTCGATTCTGAAGTCATTCCGGCATGATAGGGAAGTGCCGTATATCCGATTCCGGAAAGCCCGGCAGCAGTCGAATCGGTCTCTTTACGGCTCAGGCAGTAAACAATTCCCGATTCTCCGGAATGTTCTGATAGAAATTCAAGCAGTTGCTGCTTTCGGTTTTGTCGCACTTCTACCCGATAGGCAATATTGGGACGGTCGAAACCGGAGATAAACTGTCCGGCATGTGTCAGGTTCAGTTTTTCGAGAATCTCTTTTCGGGTAACGGGATCGGCAGTAGCCGTGAGAGCAATCCGGGGAATACCGGGGAACTGCCTGAGAACAGAGGCAATCTGCAAATATTCGGGACGGAAATCATGCCCCCACTGAGATATGCAGTGAGCCTCGTCAATGGCAAACAATGCGATCCGGCTCTGACTGAGCAGCCGTTGAAAACCGCTTGTCGCAAGCCGTTCCGGAGCCGCATACAGGAGATCGCTTTCACCGGCAATTATCCGCTGTTCGACTGCTGCCGACCTCTGAGCAGACAAAGTGGAATTGAGAAAATCCGCCCGGATCCCGATCTGACGCAGGGCATCCACCTGATCCTGCATCAGAGCAATCAGCGGCGAAATCACAATCCCCACGCCCTGACGCAGTATTGCCGGAATCTGGTAGCATAAGGATTTGCCGGAACCGGTAGGCATCAGCACAAACGCGTCATGCCCCTGAATCAGGCTGCGGATAATCTCTTCCTGAAATTCCCGGAACTGCTCGTATCCGAAATAATTACGGAGAATGGTTTTGGCGTCAGACATTGTTTAATTTCCCTTGTAGGGGCACGCCGGCGGCGTGCCCCTGCGTTCTGCCATTTTAAGCACTTCTTGAAGAGCTAATAAATGCTTCTCATTGAAAGTAATCTGACATTCCTCTCCGCAAAGTTTCATTGTAATCTTCAGATTGCCGTCACCGCCTTCGGATTTCGGTTTCAAGCTCTTAATCTGTTCAAAAATATTGTCAGCTTCAACCGATCCGTGCTGCCATTTTGCAAAGTGATCCGCACACAGACAAAGCGCATTTGCATAATTGTCATTTTGCCGGGCAATTTTTCTTTTTACGATATAATTTTCCATAAAAAATGGGCGTCCGTTTCTTTCCGGGAACGTCTCCCCACAGATTTGACATTTTCCGCCATACCATTCTTCCAAAGTGCTACGAACTTGCGGATCGGTCCCTTCCAAAAGCATCCTCGCTGTAGTTTTCTTCTTTCTTCGGGATCAGGTTCTTCCGCTATTCTTCGTCCATGTTCTCCTGCTTCTTTTTCTCTTCTTCGAGCAGGATTCCGTGTAATTCCGTCGTCAGATTGTGGTCTATCTTTTAGTTTTGTCGCACCGGGTCTGTTGAAAGCTTTTCCAAACTCGGATTGATAATCTAACGGAAAAAGTTCCGCCTTTGCTCTTTGAGCAGTGTTATCGGTACCCCTAGAATTTTTGGGCGAGGATGTCAGCGTAGAATTTGATTTGAGTAAGTCGGGCGTTAACCTTGATTTTATTGACAAAAAAATCTTTAAGATCGGGATAGATTTTTTCGAGATAGGTAAAGTTATCCAAAATATCGCTCCTATCCCGCCAAATAACATCATTAAAACAAACCCAACGATTAGTTAGAGGAACAAAGATGCAATTCCCTTTTTTTATTCGGTTGAGAATATTCTCTCCAATGTGAATAGAATTGATACATCGCGCTTGTTAATGCCCTGTCGTTTTTCCGGGTTAATATTCGATGGCTTTTCAAAAGACTTGGTATATAACAAGAATTCATGTATAACCGGATTTTCTTGGTTTTTACTGATCAGAATTTCAACTAGCGGGAGCTTGGAATCATCTTTTACGATATGAATCTCATATCCTGTTTCCATTCCGATCTTAATCTCCTTGAGTTTTGAAAGGAAAAGAATGGTTTCCGGCTCAATATCCTGTAGCATTTTTCCGGCAGTCCTGTACAAATAGTGATGAATTTTATTCAGTTTCTGACTGAAATTTATTCTGTTTCCGGCTGCTGCCGGTTCTGACAGATTGCAGAACATGGTAACACTTTTTTTATGTTTCTCTCCGGTTTTAAGAGAAAAGTCCTTTTTCGGAAGTGATTTTCCGGTTTTCAGAAAACACTTCTCCTTTAAAAACGATATATAGCATTAAAAAATATCTCTGTTTTTTATCGGGAAAGGGAAGCGTTATAATTATGGATAAAATACCATATCGCTCCGATATAAATGTCCGGCTGCGGCAATCTGTTTTTCAAAAAAAACGGCTTCGCAAAAAAGAATAATATTATAAAAGGGTTGCTTATCACTACTTGTGCAGGACTCCCAAAAATTCAAATGTAGGGGCATGTCGGCGACATGCCCTTCCCGCAGATCAATACACAAATTTAAACCAAACGATAGGGCGAACAAATCCCTTCTTACACACAATCCTTATCGTAGTATCTACAAGGATTGTGTGTAATCAAAGATTAGCCGGCGATATGGAAATCTCTGCTTACACACAATCCTTGCAGATGGAACAAGGGCATGTCGCCGACATGCCCCTACTTCGAAAGCGTTTTCAAAATATAGATCGCTTCCGGCAACCCGATTTTTCCGTCGCAGTTTATATCGGAGATATTGGGTGTTATTTCCATGCCGGTTATAGCTTTTAGTGTTACAATCGCATCGGCAAGTTTTACCGTCTGCCTCGGATATTTATTCGGATCAGAATCATCGCAATCTCCGGTGACAGCTTTCAATTCCGATTCCAATTTATAGCCTTCAGGTCTGGCACATGAAGTTTCATCTTTCGTGCTGTCCGAATATCCGTCATTGTCAGCGTCCTTATACCATATCTTCCGATAGATATCCGAATCAG
>DYRK01000408.1 GCA_020718785.1 Desulfatirhabdium butyrativorans
TTTTTAAATCTCATAAGTTATGCGAGCTAAAATAATTTTTTGTCCGGTAGTGTGATTAAATGATTAAAAAATCATCTGCGGAAAATCATTTTCTGAAAATCTATAGTTTTTAAGAAAAATATTATCATCCTGAAACCGTTAGGGTTTTTCGGATAAACACTATCTTAGAAATCACAGCAAAGTATTTTTTGTCTTGATCTCTGAATTTGTGAGTCAATCATGATATTCAAACCAAAATATATTAATGTAAATATGATTATAATATTTATGATATTGTCCGGTGTAAACATATATGATTGCTTTTACGAGTATTATCATGGCAAAGAATTTATTGCGGTAATCATGAATTTTTTAATCGGTTCGGGTATTATTTTCATACCATTTTTTTTATATATTATAGGTTGTAAGACTTTACTGATTGATTATAATAAAAAAGAAATAATTATTGAGCGGGCGATATTGAAGACAAAATCGGTTATCAGGTTTGAGGAAATAACTTTTCTTTCGGAAAACAGAGACACTCTTTTCGCAGGTCTTGAATTTTTACAGATAATTACCGATCATAATGAATTTTGGATATATTGTAATTGTATTCATAATTATAGCCAGCTGAAGCAGAAACTGTACAGTCTGCATGAAGCACAGAAGAAATTTAAAATGAAAAATAAACGATGATCCGCTCGGACGCCGGATTGCCAAGAAGATAAACGGCACGCTTATTGAAAAATACCTGTGGCAGGGGCTGACACGGCTGCTTGCGGTGTATGACGGCAATGACAGTCTGCTCATGCGCTTCGGGTACGCCGACGCACGGATGCCCGTCGCCGTGACAAAAGACGGTGCGACGTATTATCTTGCTTACGATCAGGCCGGCACGCTGAAAGCCGTTGCGGATGCCTCCGGAAATGTGATAAAAAAGATTGAGTACGACTCGTTCGGAAATATCATAAACGGGACGAATCCGGATTTTGCAGTGCCGTTCGGGTTTGCGGGAGGATTGTACGACAAAGATACCGGGCTTGTACGGTTCGGCTATCGTGACTACGATCCGGGGACAGGACGCTGGACGGCGAAGGACCCCATTGGCTTTGCAGGCGGTGATACGGATTTGTATGGGTATTGCCTAAATGACCCGGTTAATTGGATTGATCCATGGGGTTTGAGCGGATCTGAGGCGGCAACAGCAGGCAGAATTGCTGTAAAAGGAGGTGTAAGTACTGCTGCAAGAACTATAGGTGCTGCTATTGCAATATTTATCGATTTTATCATGCCCCTGGAATTAGAAGACGGATTAATCCCTCCTGTATTATTGAATGAGAACAAAGAGGATAACGACAAACCATGTGAGAAAGAATCTGAGTCTCGTGAAAAAGGAGACCGTTGGAAATCGGGTGATGATGAACTGCAACAGCTTGAAGAAATTGAAAAAGCCCAACAAAGTGTACGTGAAGGAAAAATAAAGAAACAAATTGATTCTATTGAGAAATCTAAGCAAAGGGCAAAGCATAAACTTGATAGAATAAAGAGCCTTGATGATGCACTTGATTAGAAGGAACAATGTTGCCAAAGGAAGATAATAAAAAAATTAGCCAGGATTTTGATATATCTGTATTTGAAGAGGCGATCAGGTTAAGAAACAATGGTAAAATTCAAGAATCACTATATATACTTGATCGCCTCCTCTCAAAATATCCCGAAAAGATAGCCTTGCTGGCATTGGCAGCAAGAATGTACTGGAAGTTAGGAAAGTTGGAAAGAGCTATTGATCTGTTCAGAACGGCAGTACATCTAAAACCTGAATGCGAAACTGTTTCACTTGGACTCTTCCATTGCCTTTGGGAAACAGGGAAACAGCTTGAAGCTCTTGAAGAGGTGAAACGATTTATGTCTGTTTCATACTCAAAGGATTACATGGATATTGTTCGCGAAATAAATAAGCAGGGATAGGTGTAGATCGGATAAAGAAGTCCCGCAGGTTGGGTTGAGGAACGAAACCCAACAGCCTGGATTATCAGCACGATGCCGACGGCTTCCTTGTCAGCAGAACGCAGGGGACGCAGGTCACGACTTACGATTACTCTCTTCATGGCGAACTCCTGAACGTGACGCTGCCCGGCGGGACGCTCATCGAATATGTGCATGACCCCCTCGGCAGGCGCATTGCGAAGAAAATCAACGGCACTGTCGTTGAGAAGTATCTGTGGCAGGGGCTGACTCGCCTGCTGGCGGTTTACGACGGCTCCGACACTCTCCTTATGAGATTTGAATATGCGGACGCACGGATGCCCGTCGCCATGACGAAAGACGGTTCGACGTATTATCTCGGGTATGATCAGGTCGGCACGCTGAAAGCCGTTGCGGATGCTTCGGGAACTGTGCTTCTGAAACGGCAGTATGACTCTTTCGGCAATATTCTCAGCGAGGAAAATTCTCTTCCGTTTGAGGTGCCTTTCGGGTTTGCGGGCGGGCTGTATGACAGGGATACGAAGCTCGTGAGATTCGGTTACCGTGACTACGATCCGGAAACCGGGCGATGGACGGCGAAAGACCCGATACTGTTTGCCGGAGGGGATACTGATCTTTATGGATATTGCCTAAATGACCCTGTTAACATTATTGATCCAAACGGATTAGAATTTTGGTCCGCTTTCAGGCAGGGTCTTGTAGACGGTGTGACAGGAGCTGCTGTAGTTGCTGGCATTGCAGCAGCAGCAATAACAGTAGCACCTACAGCGGCGGCGGCTATTACCGGAGGTCTGTTTGTGGCAGGTACAGTTGGTGGCATGTCTTCCATCTATAGTATGGTGAGCAACTCTTGTTCTGACAATATAGGTTACAACTTGGGATCCTTTGCAGGCGGGGCAATAGTCGGAGGTCTGACCGGCACATTTTTCAATTCAAAACTGAGCCCGCCGGGACAGGCATCCCCTCCGGGCTGGAAAGGATGGAGTCTGATGCGTGAATTGACACTGGGCTGGAAATACAATCGCAGCGAGACTTTCAAACAGAATTGGAATAAAGCGATGGGGACAGGTCCCACGAAACTGAGCGCAGCTGGATCGGTCGCTGGTGCCGGTTCGGGTCTTGCTAGTGACAGCCCGTGTAATTCTTGTTTTTAGAACACTTTTCGGAGAGGTCTCTCTGCCCATGAACGTAAACGTGAATGTATTGTTCACGGGCACGTTTACGTTCACACATTATACTCACGTTCGCGAGGCTTCCCCAAATCCGTTATAACCAGCAATTTTATGTAAAATTGCGGCGTTGCCGTATTGGAAAAAATTATGAAAAATATTTCCTGCAGATGGTTATCAGATGAATTCTGGGGATTTTTGCGTTTTCTTGCAGACGGTTTTATCGGCCTTCTGTTTATCCCAGGTCGATTTTTTGTGTTATTCTGGTGGTTTGCCATAGGGGTTTTTATGGCAAAGGCATTAAACAGGTTTGCGGGTATCACTGTCTGGATCGGGACTGCCTTAGCTTTTTTGTTTATACTGCTTCTGTTATGGTCAATCTCGCTGGGATGGCTTCTCATTTTTTTTCCATTTCCTCCCTGTAGACAGAAAAAATGCAATAACATCAATGATTATACCTGGATTATGGGACGAATATACGGACGTGAAAAATGGGGTGTCTGTCGTTATTGGTGCAGGTGTGGTGATGAGTACATCCGTAAAGGAAAAAAATTCATGCGGGTACTTTCCGACGGCACTGAACAGCCGTACATGATTCTTTATAACTTTCGCAAGTGGCAAACAGATGAAGGATCAGATTGCGAGGAATCAGGATCGGACCCTGAACAATAAGAAACCTTACAGCTGATGCCACGGATGCCTGTCGCAATGACAAAGGGCGACGTGAGGTATTATCCGGCGTATGATCAGGCGGGTACGTTAAAAATTGTTGCAGACGCTTCGGGAAATGTAGTAAAGCGTATTGAATATGACACCTTCGGGAATGTCATATCAGACAGCGATCCGGCGTTCACAGTACCTTTCGGCTTTGCCGGCGGCCTGTACGACAGAGACACAGGGCTTGTGCGCTTCGGCTACCGCGACTACGACCCCGACACCGGCAGATGGACGGCGAAGGATCCTATACTTTTCGCAGGCGGGGATACGGATATGTACGGGTACTGTGTGAATGATCCGATCAATTTTGCTGATCCGGACGGACTTACTACCTCTGCAGTAGCCGGTGCCGAAGCCGGTGCAATTGTCGGCGGGGCTGTCGGCGGGGCACCCGGTGCTGTTATCGGAGGAATCATAGGTGCTGCTATCGCTACGGCTGTTGATTTTTTTATGCCTTCGGAGATAGCAGACGGAACATTGCCGCCTTATTTGGAAACGAGAAAAGGAGAGCAGTATCCGTCCTAGGTATCAGATTATACTCGGCATAACCCTGGAAGATATCCTAACGGAAGGTGCAAACCTTGCAAGGACAGCAGCCCGGTTTTTCATCATCAAAATCAGCAGACCCATCCCTGCGGAGGTCATGATCCGGTGAATTTTGTTGATCCGGAAGGACTAGTTACAAATGTAATAGGAGGTCTTATCGGCTCCCTCGCAGGGCCTATGGGTGCAGCAGCCGGGGTCATAGCCGGGACTGCAATAGCCGGAGGGCTCTCATGGATATGGGACAACTGGATTAACGGGGATGAAAGTGCGCCTGCCTCTACAATGGCGAAAGGAGGAAAGCAGAACATTGATAACGAATATGTCCGAGATGTTCAGAATATGGGCATTCAAGATCCATGTAATTATCTGAGAGAATTATACAATAACACCTGCGATAAGAAAGAGCGCCAGAAAATAAAACAGGCGATGAAACGCTTTAACTGTGACGGAAAAAACAGGTTTGAATGAAAATGACTTGGTACACAGCAAGTATTATAATATCGTGCCGTCTGAAAGAAGGCAGACAGGAGGTGTTTCCTGTTTATGAGAACTTCACGCTGTTCAAGGCCGGTTCTCGAAAAGAAGCTTTTGAAAAAGCTGTTCTGTATGCAAAAGAATATGCTGAAATTGACGATCAGCTGCAGATGAACGGCAAACCTGCGTATTGGAAATTTGAAGGGATACGGAAACTTGTCGAAATCCGAAACTACCTGTCCGACGAACTGGATGCGGAAAGGCCGGAAAACGGAGTCGAAGTAAGCTCTTCATATATGGAGGTTGACAGCGAGGAAGAACTCAGCGATCTGGCAGAAGGGAAAGCCGTCGGAGTCCGTTATGTTGATGCGGGAGACGATTAATTTTCTGTAATTAAAGATTTTTGTCTGTGAGGCAGCCGGATCTTTCCGACTGCCTTTTTCTTTTGATAACAGTATATTAAAAATATCATAAACGATATAAATCCGGAGTTTGCCGTGCCTTTCGGCTTTGCCGGCGGCCTGTACGACAGAGACACGGGGCTTGTAAGATTCGGATACCGTGATTATGACCCGGAAACCGGGCGGTGGACAGCAAAGGATCCGATTGGATTTGCCGGCGGCGATACCGATCTTTACGG
>DYRK01001128.1 GCA_020718785.1 Desulfatirhabdium butyrativorans
CGTTCGCCAACTGCCGTTATAAGGATCAGCTTTTCCCTTCCGAAATATTTTCAGCCACCTACGAACGGCTGCGCGAACAGTTTGAGGAACGCCGTGCCGACAGGGAATATTTGGAAATACTCAATCTGTCCGCCGGGAACGGTGAAGACAAAGTCTCGGAGATACTTGCAGATTTGATCAATGAGAAAATTTCCTTCACTATGGATACGGTGAAACGGAAACTCAATATTCAGATGCCCATACCTGAACTTCACAGGCCTGAACCTTCGTTGTTTTCCTATGATCTTTTACTCACACAAGGAGGGCGATATGTCTGCTGATCCATTGATACTGCTTTTGAAATCATTTAACCTTTCAACGATGGCGCAAATTTATGACGAAAGTCTCAAACGCGCGGAAAATGAAAACTGGGGCTACCGCAAATTTCTCAGTTATATGTGCGAAAATGAGTCACAGTCTCGCCATGATAAAAAAATTAAAAGGCTACTTTCAAAATCAAAACTTCCAGAAGGTAAAACTCTTTCCTCCCTAGATGAAAAACTTCTGCCTGAAAAATGCCGGAAAATACTGCCGTCCCTTCTTGACGGCAGTTTTGTCACAAGGACTGACAATATTCTCGCATTCGGGCTTCCCGGCGGAGGGAAAACACATTTTCTCGCCGCCCTCGGGTTCGAACTGATTCTCCGGCATAAGTATAATGTGCTGTTCATTCCAACATTCAGACTTGTACAGGAGCTTCTTGTCGCAAAACAGAATCTGAAACTGACTGAGCAACTCAGAAAATACAACACCTATGATGTTATTATCGTCGATGATATCGGTTATGTGCAGCACAACCGGGATGAGATGGAAGTGCTTTTCACCTTTCTTGCCGATCGTTATGAAAGAAAATCGCTGATGATCTCAAGCAATCTGGTATTTTCGGAGTGGGATAAAATCTTCAAGGATCCGATGACAACAATGGCCGCAATAGACCGGCTTGTCCATCACTCGATTATCCTGGAATTCAATGGAGGAAGCATTCGGGAAATGCAGGCAAAAAAAAATAAGAAATAAAAAGGTAGCCCCTTGCCTCCGTTGCACTCCGGTCTCGCTGCTCCGCAGCGCCCTTCGGGACGACCTCCATGCAACGGAGGCAAGGGGCTGGGGGAAAGAGAAAGGACACGGAGTCTTTATCCAACCATTAAACAA
>DYRK01001129.1 GCA_020718785.1 Desulfatirhabdium butyrativorans
CGAAAAAAGGCCCGGAGCCGGTATGGCACTGATTCCTTATTTCCGAAAATGTCTCATGTTTCGTTACAGTTATATCGTCAGAATTATATTTATGCTTGTGCTGCTGGCATTCAGTGATAAGAGCAGCGCTTCGGAACCTCTCAGAATTGTTACGCCTGATATGCCTCCCTTCGGCTTTGTCACCGAAGACGGACAAAAAACAGGAATGCTGTATGAGATAGGGAATCAGATTGCCCGGGATGCCGGTTTTTCTTATGAGAACCGCATTGTTCCATTTGCACGTCTGATAGAAGACCTCACAAGCGGCAGGGCAGATATGGGGATTTTTCTTCATAGCAGAGAGAATGAAAAAGCGGCTGTGAAAGTAGCAAATGTTTTTACTCTCAAGAATATCATAATCGGTCTGAAAGGCACGGCATTCAAATCTCTGAACGACCTGCACGGCAAAACCGTAGCGACGGTCAGGGGAGCAAAATATGATGAGGCTTTTACCGCTGATACGGCGATCCTCAAATATGAAACAAATAACTATCAGCAGAGTCTGAGAATGCTTGTCCACAAACGGACAGACGCTGTAATCGGGCCTGAAATCGGGCTGATGTTTACTGCAAAGATGTCGGATTATCCGGGGGAAAGTTTCGGCGAACCATTGGTTCTCAATACAAAAGAAGTATGGCTTCAGTTTTCCGTAAAGACTGCCGAAGAGAACAAAGACAAAATAGATTCCCTGAAAGCCGCTGCGGAAAAGCTTCTGCAAAATGGAAGCATCAGTGCTGTTATGAACAAATATCGGTGAATAAGCCTTTTCACAATGTCGCGGGATATCTTGCCGGGAGCGTTGGAACAAGAGATTTTTTTCGCCCTTCAGACCGGAAATCCCGCGAGTTTATAAAGAACATATACCGCTTCTTCAAGACCGATTTTTCCGTCTCCGTTGATGTCCCTGATGCTGCCGATTCCCGATATTTCGATTCCGGACAAAAGCTTCAATATCACGATCGCATCACTCAAAGAGACAGATATGGCCGAAGAAGTGAAATACGCTCCCGGAGGCGAAGCTGAAGTCCGGGAAATTCCGTCTCGGTCATAACTCACTGTATTGCTTAATGTTCCAGCATGGACTGTCGGAGGATAAGGCGCATCAGCCCATGTGAAATCGGGAATAGGGAATACTGCCGCTCCGAACAC
>DYRK01000409.1 GCA_020718785.1 Desulfatirhabdium butyrativorans
TTTCACCTTTGTCCCGCAGTCATCATAAGTAAAAGCAATATTTCCCTCCGGTGTTCCGATACGCTCAAGTTTCGCAGGATCATAAATGTATGAGATTATCTTTCCCGAAGGAAACCGCTTCTCCTTCGGACGCCGGTCTTTGTCGTAAGAATAACTATAGGTGTTCTCTATAGGTGTCTTATATGAATCATTCAGATTCACGCCGTTATAGCCGAACTTGTGCTGAAACTCCGGGGGCGGAAACAGCACGGTCATGTTGCCGCTGCCATCGTGGACCTTCCAGTTTTCGGATGTTGCTGTCAATCAAGAAAATTAATTTCCTTCCGCACAACCTTTCCCCTGACATACCCGACGGTACAAAACCATCGGGCATATGCCCATCCTTCCCATACGACAATATATCCGCTGTCTGAAGTATTCCTGATTACTTTGAAATTAAGATCGGCCTTTCCGGCCATTGTTTCAACCTCGCCGGCCGACATGCCGATGATCGTCTGCGAACAGAATGATTGCACCTGATTACGAGCGCGATACATTTTGAACAGAGGATAGCCCGGAATCAGACAGGACATCAGCAGCAGACAACATATGTTTATCAGCCGACGGCGGGATTTCCGGTACGGCTGATTAGCGCCTCTGTCGGAATCCTGTTTTTCATCAAACAGACTGATCATATTTTATCTCCTTTTTTATCTCCTTGAAAAAATACCTCCTTGCACAGACCGCACAGTCCGAAGTTCAGGTTGTCTTTTACCTGTCTGTATCATCGCACGAATCCGCAGGACACGGCAGAGTGTCACTGATTAATCCGTCCCATGCCCCTTCATACCCTGCCGTCAATTCATCCCACGTAAGAGGTGACACGGATGATTTGTCATTAATTCCCAGCGATTCGGTCAGCCATTTATAAGCACTGTAACCCGGAGTTAATAAAGGACCCATTATCAGCCATGCACAAACTTTATTCTCACTGTTCATGACATATTCCTTAGCGTAAAGATAGTGTTCGGCATCACGGAGAGCAACACTCAAGGGTCCGGTGTTACGCATTACTCTTGACCGTTCCCATGCAGATATCCCGCCGGGTTCCAGTGAAGCCTCGGTTTCAAGGGTGTCTACAATTTTCTGAGCTTCTGGACTCAGCAGTCCGCTCGGGTCATTCAGATTCACCGGATCATTCACACAGTACCCGTAAAGATCGGTATCCCCGCCCGCAAAGAAAATCGGATCCTTCGCTGTCCACCGCCCGGTTTCCGGGTCGTAGTCCTGTAGCCGAAACGGACAAGCCCCGTGTCCTGTCGTACAATCCTCCCGCAAAGCCGAACGGCACGGCAAATGACATTTCCGAAGGTGTCGTATTCGATACGCTTTATCATCTTGACAGCCGGCATAAATCCGACCCCGATATTATTCGAGTCTTCCGAATCCATTTCCGATTATGTATTCATACCAGTACGTAAAGCCTTCGGGGTCGATATCTCCATAGCCGCAAATCCTGATTTTAAGACTGTTTTCAGTCAGCCATTCGGTCCCGGTGATATAAACATGGTGATTGCCGGAAATGCTTCGGCTGTTTCCAAGTTTTTTTCGGATCTCTTCCGCAATATTGACAGTTTTGTCACTGTCCGTCAGGAAAATGACAGGAAGCGAATAATCGCTGCCTGCATAATCATTGATCAGCAGTTTTCCGCCTCCGGGTGACCATAAAACCTCGACATACCTGCCGTATGAATAAATTTCTTTGTGTTCGCCGGTCTTCGGGTTTTGTAAATACAGCGCATGGCTGTCACCCGACGGCGAAACGCTTTCACTGTCGGCATTGATTAGGACATGCCGGGAATCAGGGGAAGCCAGCCGGGACAGCGTCCCGGGAAATCTGAGCGGCTGTCCTCCGTGCGGCATCATACGGCAGCACAGAAAAAACGGTATGACAAGTGACAAAGGCAGTACGAAAAACTTTTTACGGACAAAGACCATAGCCGTCCTCGTAACAAATCTTTACAAATCTCCACTGTTTACCCCATTTCCGGGCATCTCCGCACGGAAGCCATATATCTATCCATTGGTCGCTTGGAACATTATGATGTCCCGAATCCCAGCCTGCTCCGGTATCATGCACTTCTCCCTGATAGTCTGTCTCTGACACATTCATATCCATATCTTCCTCTGCGCCGTAAACTGTGACGGTCGAGGCAAAAGGATAAGGCTTCGGTGCCGTGTCGGCCACGGCCACCGTACCCGGCCCGACACTTGCCGGGGGACCGCCGTTCATATCTTTATAAAAAGACCAATGTTTGCCAGGACCAATATCACAATACGCTGTTACCAGCATATACTTTATAACGCATTTTTCGGTCAGTCCGAATTCATCGGTGAAATTCACCGGATCATTCACACAGTACCCGTAAAGATCGGTATCTCCGCCTGCGAAAAGTATCGGGTCTTTGGCTGTCCATTTTCCTGTCTCCGGGTCGTAATCACGGTAGCCGAACCGCACAAGGCCGGTATCTTTATCGTGCAGCCCGCCCGCAAACCCGAACGGCACGGCAAACGCCGGATTGCTGTCGCCGAGAATGTTCCCGAAAGTGTCACATTCAATCTTCTTTATCACATTTCCGGACGAATCCGCAACGGCTTTCAGCGTGCCGGCCTGATCGTAAGCGAGGATTATACGATTATTTTTTTAATATTTTCTCAATAAGTTGCAAACTGTAGTTATCGCACCACAGTTCTTCCGCGACCGAACTCCTTCCCTGCAATCGCCCGTGTGAATATTTTTCACAAAAAACCACATGACCGATTTCATGCAAAAGTATATAAAGCATATAACGCTTGGCATCCGGCAAATTCCATCTCACAAATCCTGTCTCAAAATCGATTTTTCCTCCGAATCTTCCGATTTCCCCGATATATTTGTTATTTTCAGATAAAATCAGGCTTCTCAGGTTATTCAGGCAGAAATTTATTCTTATATCATAGAACCGTCCCCGTCTGACTGTTCTGCCTTCCTGAGTTGTCTTTGTATTGCATCCGAACCTTATCATTCTGATTTTATCTGCTATTTCAGACGGAAGGTTGTCTTTTATTTTACTGATATCTTTTTTAGACAGCGGATACAGATAATCCGAACTGACATTATCATAAAGTATCTTCATAATGTTATTTCAGAGGTCGGAGAGCCTTCAAAGTCCGTCTGTCAATGGAAGGAACTGCTCCCAAACAAGTTTTCAAAATAGGCCTGTTAAAAACTCTCCAACTTTCAAATCAGTTAACGTCGTTTAAATCCGCCTTTAGGCTTCCTGCTATGCTCCTCTCCGTCCGGGTGTCCGATATTTCTTTCTCTGTCACCTGTTTTTTCCCTGTCCTCGGCTCCTTTACGCCGGTTTGGATTCGGCGGTTTTTCGTGCTTCTTTTTTCTTGCCTCCGAGCAGGGCGCACTTTTGTCTTTAAACCAGTAATCCCACGCTTCCTCAATCCAGTTGTCCTCATTGTAATGTTCCTGTAACCAGCCCCATAAAGCATCCGCTATCTGCCGATTCGCATCCTCCTGCTGCGGTGTGTTCGGCAAAATTACGGGCAGCGGAGCAGGGCCGGGCAGTACAGCGGCTTCGAGTCCCTCCGGATCGGCAAAGTTCACCGGATCATTCACACAATACCCGTACAGATCGGTGTCCCCGCCGGCAAAGAGGATCGGGTCTTTCGCCGTCCACCGTCCGGTTTCCGGGTCGTAATCACGGTAGCCGAAGCGCACAAGCTTCGTATCCCTGTCGTACAGTCCTCCTGCAAACCCGAAAGGCACGGCAAATGACAAATCGCTGTCGGAGATGACATTCCCGAAGGTGTCATATTCAATACGCTTTACCACATTTCCGGAAGCATCCGCAACGCTTTCAGCGTGCCGATACGGAAGTTCTATGCAAAAAGATAAGTCGCGGTCGTCGGAGGAACTGCCTCCGAACACCCTGTTATTTAACTATCCGGCGGGCAACGCTTTGTTTTTGCATCTCTGTCGGTTCGATATTGTTCGGATTGTTTCCGAGGCTTCTTTTCCCCGATTCTGTCTATTCTTTTATTTATTGCCTCCCTGGAAACATCAAGACCTATCTTTTTATTAATATTGATAAACCAGAGCATCAGACGGAGACCGATCCGTGTCTTATAGAAAAAAGCCGCTGTAAGCAGCAACATAATGCAATAAATGAGAGACAGAATGATTAACCTGACGGCTTCTGCTGACTGTATATCAAGCCACTCCGTATTTTGCAGAAACAATATGGCCGCGGGGCTGAAAAGCTTTATAACAACAAACAATATTGCCCGAATCAGAAGAAATATGAACAGATATGCCAGGATTACCAGCAGATAGTTTTGCATGAATCATATTTTCCTATCAGTGTTTCATTTCATCTGAAATTGTGTATCAATCCGCGGCAAGGGCATGCCGCCGACATGCCCCTACGATTCCAGTGAAATGATGCATCAGTTACAAGGGGCAGCAGAGGGTTTTTCAGAAAAATGCTCATAAAGTTTGCCGCCCAGTAATCCGAATACCCAGCCTCTCGAGGTGCCGACCCATGTTCCCAGTGCCACTCCTCTGAGGCCGCCGACGTATCCCGCCAGAGCACCGCCGATATCTCCGCCGATGCCTGCACCGATTATCGCTCCTGTATTTTGGCCGGTAGCGGTTGCCAAACCTGCTGCGACAGCAGCTCCGACAGCGGCACCTCCGCCTGCGGCTACATCAAACATTCCACCGATAAATCCTCCTGCAAAACCTCCCATAAAAGCGTCGCCCAGTTCCGATGGAGAAATATCATCATCTGCAAGAGCACCTCCTACTATAACAGCACCGACTCCGCCGACAACACCTCCGACAATTCCACCCCAAAAATTAAAAAGTCCGCCGGGATCGACCGAATTAATCGGATCGTTAAGACAATATCCGTACAGGTCGGTATCCCCGCCTGCGAACAGTATCGGGTCTTTCGCCGTCCACCGGCCGGTTTCCGGGTCATAATCACGGTATCCGAATCTTACAAGCCCCGTGTCTCTGTCGTACAGGCCGCCGGCGAAGCCGAAAGGCACTTCAAAGGGAAGAGAACTTTCCTCATTGAGAATATTTCCGAAGGAGTCGTACTGCCGCTTCAGCAGCACAGTTCCGGACGAATCCGCAACGGCTTTCAGCGTGCCGGCCTGATCGTAAGCAAGATAATATGTGGCACCGCTCTTTGTCATAGCGACAGGCATCCGTGCATCGGCGTACTCGAAGCGCATGAGGAGATTGCTGTCGCCGTCATACACCGCCAGCAGCCGTGTCAGTCCCTGCCACAGATACTTCTCAACGACAGTGCCGTTGATTTTCTTCGCAATGCGCCTGCCGAGCGGATCATGGACATATCCGATGAGTCTCCCGTCGGGCAGGGTAACGCTCAGAAGTTCGCCCCGGAGCGAGTAATCGTATGCCGTGACCTGCGTCCCCTGTGTTTT
>DYRK01001130.1 GCA_020718785.1 Desulfatirhabdium butyrativorans
TGGGCGTTTTACGAAAGTACAGATTATAGACGACAGCCAGTATAATTTCAAATTTTTCGGTTAATGGCAAGAAATTTGTGTGTAAAAAAAAGGAAGGTCTGCAAGGATTATATGAACTCGTCTAGACTTTTGACCGCTATCAAGCAGATGCCGGCGATGATGCGGCGGAATGCTTTGATAAGTCAGGCCCAATTTTCTCTCTGAAAATCATCGGACAATCCGTCAAAATTACTGTCATTGGTTACTAAAACAAGATCACAGAGTCTTGCCGTACAGGCGATCAGAATATCCAAATCCGTTACGGACTTTCCCTGTTTCCGCATAGCAGCCTTTGTATCGCCGAAGCATTTCCAAATATCCTCATTGACAGCAATCGGGATCAGAGCCTGTTTAAACAGGTCTATCCTTTGCAAGTTGTATTCCCTGCGTGCGGAATTTGCCGCACCGAAATACAATTCTCCCAAAGTCACCTCGGACATAAAAATATCAGACTGAACACGCCGAATCTTTTCAATCACTCTGTTTTCAGTTTCCGAACGTCGGGAGTTTTTTTTATCCAGACCGTTTATCAGATATATGCAATGATTGGTATCAAGTAAATAATCCATCGGGTTCACTCAAAAATTACTTTCAGCGGGGATACGGTGCGTGCGGATCGGATCAGCTCAATCCATTCTTCTGAAGATTCATTGCCGGCACTTCCTTCAAGCATTTTCAATATGCGGTTTCTCCGATCCTTCCGGGATGTTGAAAATTTGCCTTCAGGTCGGATAATTACTGTAAAGGTCTGTTCCAGACTCTCTTTAATTCCTTCTGTCCACTGAGAGGGAATATCTCTGCCCGGAATTTTTCTGATCACGGTTATGGGCATATTTGTCACCTTTTTTATGAATGATTCCTGCTCTGTTTTCACAGAACATATAATTTCAATTTTTTCGGTTAAAAGCAAGAAAATTGTGTATAAAAAAGCATCAGTCACTGATTATAAACGGTCTTTCCACTGTTCTGATGCGGCTGCCGAAAGGCGGAACCGCTTCTGCGTCTATCCATATATCAAAAAGCGCGGGCCGGTTTTCTCTGATCACATCCTGCACCAGTTCACGGGTAAGACCGCCGGTCTTTTCAATCTTTACGCCGACAGCCCCGAGTCCCTCTGCGGTCTTTGCAAAATTCACCCGTTTGCTGA
>DYRK01001131.1 GCA_020718785.1 Desulfatirhabdium butyrativorans
GGAAAATACCATGTATATTGAAATTGAAGACCTGAAGAAGCATGTCTCTAATATCTTCTCCATATAACTATATAAAATAATAGAGAAAATATGCCACAAGGCCTGATCGGGCGCAACAGGAAAATTTGTGTTTTTGTTAAAAAAATCGTGTTGTTAAATGTTTTTTTTACTTTTTGCGAGACCATCAATAATGAAAAATTCCGGAAAAAAAGAAGAAGACCCAGTCGAAAATCCGGATCAGTCTTCTGATTCCAGCTCGCCAGACATTGAGGACAAAGGGAAACTCTTTCATTGGGTTGATGCGGGTGCGAAGATGGTCATTGCACTTGTCGGGATTTTGGTCACTATTATCGGGTATAATTACCAACGATCCTTTACAACCTCGCAGCTCTTGGTGCAACAGGAGAAGGGGGACACTGAGATCCGTGCCCAGATGTTCAGCAAGATAACCGACAGGCTGATTAAACCTGCTGATGAGCAAGGCATAGAATCACTGGTGCAAGACGTGCTGCTGGCGCAGATGCTTGCTCTCAATTTTCATGAACTCATCGAGCTTAAACCACTGATGATTGATCTCGATGAACAACTAAGCAACAAAATCGAGAAAATAAAAAAAACAAACGACGACAATCCTGATTTGGAAATCATGAAAAATGCACGGGGAAGTTTGCGTTCTGTTGCAAGACTAATCCGTGATAGACAAGTGGCATCACTCATCAACTCCCCTCGACCAGAAAAAGATGCCGTCATATCAGAAGCTGGGAGTATCAAATATATCAGCATACTGCGTAAAGGAAAGAAAAGCGAAAATCGTTGTTTTTTCGGGGAGAAAGACGGCGAGAATGCTTGCCTTGGAGAGGTTGTCGTGTTTCCAGGCTTTAAAGAGGGACGGGCAATGTACCTTTCTCTCGACAGCGCTGACTGGAAAAAGGAGAAATTCGTTGTATCTCTCAATTGCGGAAAGGTTACACCAGAAATTGTACTCCCTGATGGGATGGAGGCAAAAGAAGTGGACGAGTGCCGCGAAGGGTTGACAGAAGGGGAGATAGCGCAGACCTCCATAGCGCCGGGACATAAATCCTTTGAGGTGTCCTGGTTTGATTTTCCCTTCACTGACAACACGCTGCAAGCGGATGGCAATCGATATGCGGTATTTATTGATCGGGTATGCAAAGATGCCAACG
>DYRK01000031.1:0-5738 GCA_020718785.1 Desulfatirhabdium butyrativorans
TGGCGCATATCTGAGTGGCGTCCCAGAGATTGTTCCAGTCCCCGGGACCGCTTCCGGCGACAATGATCGCTTTTTCTGCCACTGATGCGATTCTAAAATTGTCGAAACTGACACTAAGTAGGTTATTCACATACAGACCTATTGCACCACCGCCGAATCCGTATATAGTCTGTCGGAAAATTTTTGTATTATTGATATAGAAAGTGAACTCATCGCCGGCCTTCATAACTGACAGACGGTTTTTTGAGCCTATTCCCTTGTTGATAAGATCAGATCCCGTCCAGCCAGCAATATCAATATCCTCAAAAGCATCGCCCACCCTTTTATCTATCTTGTAATAACCCGCCCCCCCTATCAGAAGACGGATATAATTGGCGCTCCCGACTGTATTCTGATAAGTGCATACGACAAGTCCGTAACCGACATCATCAGGACCGCTTTCCCGGGAAATGTCCGCCGACACGAAAAAATCCTGGAAGTAATTTGAGTTGTCCGGCTGAGGCTTCCAGCCACCAGGATAAGACCCGCCCGCCCAGACTCTTATTTGAAAATTATCGGTTCCGTCTCCCTCGAAAAGATAACGCCCATCTGACACAGAGAAATTTTCACCATCCGAAAACCCGCCGGGCCCGCTTTCAAAATTCTCAGAAACATATTCTGCATAAGTGCAATTCTGTCCCCAAAAAATAAAAAAAATACCGAGTGCGACAAAGAAGATTGAAATTGAATGGATTTTGCTAAGTCTTTTCATGTCATAATCCCTTTCTTTTACCAAATTAAAACGGTTTTTTTGTGATTTCATGGTGTTGTTTCCTTTGGGTTAGGGGTTTGAACCGCAGATTCACGCAGATTGAAGGATTTCACAGATTCCGTCTGCTTCTTAATCCGGCGAATCAGTCTTATATGTCAAAGATTTACGCAGATGTCAAGGAGCTTTTTGCAGACAGAAAATCTGTGAAATCCATGCAATCCGCTTTCATCTCCGCTTCGGTTTTCCCGGGGCAAATCCGTCCTCTCCCGCGGGGTCGGAATGATAAAGACCGGAAGTCCTCAACTGAATCAGACGCAACAATTCACTTTGACTGATATTCCAATCTTGGGGATTGTAGTCCGAGTCATGAGGCTCACCTTTTCGCTCTTCGGCACTGCCCGCACCGAAAGCATATCCGCCTTCGCCTTTCGGATCACAGTGATACGCTCCGCCCTCATTATAAATCTGAATCAGCCTGAGCAGTTCCGAAAGACTGATTTCATAATCCGGGGAATTGTAATCTGCGCTGTGATATTTGGGCGGTTCATTGTTGATGGGTTTCAGAGAAATATCATCAAGTGTGGTATCTTGTCTCTCATTAATCTCAAAAGGTTTGCTACATGTTTCATATCCCGTAGCTTCAACTGTCAGTATAAACGAGCCGGGAGGATGCGGAATATGATAATAACTTATATTGTTGTACGATAATGACCCGACTTCTGTTGTACTTAAAATCGCATTTGGAACAGGGGGCTTTATATTCCCACAAATACGGCCCCAGTCTGTTCCCTGAATCGGAATATATAGCACCAATTTGTAATCCGTATCTTCTCCGTATGCTGCCCCGATCTGGCGGATTCTGGCATAGTAAATACCATCGGCTTTACAGGTAAACTGTGTATATTCCTTTTCTCCCGCAAACGCCATATTTTCTTCGGGAATTACCGGGTCACCGAATTTGTCATAGATTCCGATGGCGGCATTGCACTTTGATCCGGGTTCTTTTACTTCGACAGTATAAATCTTACCTTCAACCAGATAGAATTTCACCCAGTCTTCATCGCCGACATCATAGAAGTTATGGGACTGAATCCAGTCATATTCCGATCCGGCAGATTCCGGTCTCGAATCATGAAGCGGAATCGCTTTTGCATTTTGAAGCGTATTGTCCGGCTCGTAACTGTCTGCGGATGCAAATGCTTCGGCTGAAAAGGATATGGATGCTGTTATCAACAGCAATCCGCTAAACATTTTGAAAAAAAAGGAAAAAAATTTCGAGACTTTCATCTTATTCCTCCTGTCTAAAGTTGTGCGGGTTAAAAATAAACAATCAATGAAGTATAAGCCGTATGTTCATCAATGTCCTGAGAAAGACCATCTGACATAGCCGTATTGACATTGTTTCCATATCGGAACTGGTAGGCAAAGTCAAGTACAAGGCTATTCCAAACAATACCCACTCCTCCTGAAGCCCCGTAATATTCATCGCTTTTTCCTTCGGATGGCGCAGGATCGTAAAATATTCCCCCACGTAGAGAAAAGTAGAGATTCCATTTTCTTACGATAATCACCTTCTCCAAACCGATACGAAACCACGTTGTGTCATGAATACTTTTAACATCAGCGATGGGTTTTCCACTTATCGGGGAGATTTTATTTCCTTTTTCATCTTCCAATTCGAACTCATCCCACTGCGTTCTGTAAATATCGGCAGCGAATGTAAGCGTATCCGAGCAGCGATATGCCAGTCCGATGCCGTAGGACATGGGCATACGCAATTTTTCGTTATAGGTATTGCTCAATAGACGGCAGATTTGTTGATTTTTATTATTTATAGTTAATAAATTCATAGCCTTACGTTCAATATCGGCGGTGAATGGCATTTTGAAAACTCCGCCGAGCCTTAATTTCTGGCAAATTTTCCAGAGAAACCCTATGTTGGCATTCCAACCTTCGAAATTATATTCCTCAGTTCCGATGAGCGTATCAGTCACTTTAAATACTGTTTCATTCTCAAGCTTGGTATCCCATTCTTGATAACGTTTCTGTTCCCATTGGTTTTTAAAAATAAAATCTCCCCAGTAGTTCAGCGTGAAGCCGAGCGCAAAATTCATACTCAGATCAACACAATATGCCAAACCCAGTGCATAAAGCGATCCTTTTTGCTCGTAATCCGTCAATTGCCTCTCAGAGACGTTTTTATTCAGGATATAACTCCATCCGTGATAGAAATCATACATTTTCTGATAATTCAAGGAAACAGTCATATTTTTCCCCAACGTGAGAGGATATGCAAAGCTGAGGTAATTGAGATGGGAAGGGCTGAAGGATTCTGCCCCTACTGCTTCATGTTCGATTTCAGTATCCTCGATTCGGTGAGTATATCCATAAACAACAGACAGTTCGGGAGCATCCAATTGACTCAGCCCGCCCGGATTCCATGAGGCAGCGGTGGCGTCATCTGCAATGCCGATAAAAGCCCCGCCCATACCGAGCGCTCTGGCTCCTGACCCCACCGGATTAAAAGAAGAGCCGACTTCGATACGCTCGATAGCATCTCCTTGCACAGATGATGCTGCAAAAAGAAGACACAGCACGGTCGCTGCCGCTATCTTCCTATAAATCCTTTTCAAATCTGTGCAGCCTTTCAGATTTTCAATCTCTGCTTTCATTTCTTTTTTCTCCTCGTTTTTGTAAACGAAAAATATCCCGGCAATGAATTGCCGGGCTATTTTCAGATGTCCCTACAGGACGAAAACCTATATCAACCCGGCAATCCTTCTCAGAATATATATGACTTCTTCGATTCCGGCTCTGCTGTCCCCGTTTGCATCAACTCCTGACAAGGCATAATCCGCTCGGATACCCGACATATCTGCTCCTGCGGATGCTTTCAGGGCCAGTATCGCATCGCTCAGATTCAGAACATGATCGCCGCTGATGTCTCCTTTCAGATTTGCAGTTTCTGTCTCAAACACAAGCCGATCCGGCAAAACCTGAGCCGGAAGTTCATTCGGAATTTCCGAGCTTCTGTACAGCACGCTGGCTGAAATTTCCTTCTGATACGGCTTAGTGGTTGCCTGCGGAATATGTACGGTATAAGTGAAGTCAACGGGAGCGGTGGGAATTTCCGGCCAGAAAAAATCAATATCTCCTGTATCGAGAACGCTCGTATTCGGAATATCATCGCCCTGAACCGAAACAAATGCCCAGTCTCTCGGCAGATTGACCGACATGCCGAGAGCCGTCAGCGTGCCGGTATATGTGATCTGACAGCTTACAGTCATGTCCGTTCCGGGAGTGTATGCCGCCGGAGCCGTGGAATGAGTCGCAGTCAGCGTGTCCTGAGCCGATGCCTTTTCGGAAAAAAAGGCAAAGCCGGACAGAAAGATCAGCGTACAGATTATGTTACGAAAAATGTTCATTGTCAAGTTTCCTTTTATTTGATTTCTGTGGCATCCGTAGGGTGGGCAGCTTGCTGCCCACCCTACAACTGCAAGGATTCATCCGAAAGAGTGAAGCGGTTCAATTGTTTCCAGTTCACAGGCTTTTTCTCCGTGCAGAGTAAACCAGATATCCCAGGCCGCCTGCCCGTTCAGCCACAGTTCCGGCGATGTCCCGAACAGGCGTGAGAGACGCAATGCCGTGTCCGCACGGATACTTTTTTTGCAATTTACAATTTCGCTGATATGCTTTCGGGAAATACCTGTCCTTCGGGACAATTCCTTTTGTGTCATCCGATAGGGTTTCATAAATTCTTCATGCAGAATTTCCCCCGGATGAATCGGAGGGCAATTTGTCGGCAGTCTCATAGCAATTTATTCCTTAATTTAATGATAATCAACAATCTCGACACGTGACGGACCTTTTTCTGTCCAGACAAAACAAATCCGATAACGCTCATTGGCCGACTTTATTGTCAGTGATTTGCGTCAGGCTGCACAACAACTTCACCCGATGACATTCTCAGAATATTCTCCAATTCCTTTCTGATAAAATTATCATCTATATTTTTTGAATATATCTTAATCAGATAGATATTCTCTCCGAATGCAAAGTAATAAATAACCCTGAATCCGCCTCGTTTTCCGGTCTTTTTATCGCTGCTTCTCAGTCTTATTTTATAAAGATTCTTACCGAGGGATATTCCTCCTGCGGGATTCTGCTTCAGTATTCCGACAAGTGCATCAATATCCGTTGCTATGTTTCGGTATTTCTTTTTCAGGGTTTTCAGGTCTTTCAGGAAAACCCGAGTCGGAAATACATTATAAGGCATCCCTGACATCCTCCCAAGTCTGAGCCTGCCTTTTTCCGCTTTCTATTTCCTTTATTTCAACAAAGGCATCCCGCAGATCTTTCGCAAATGTCTCCAATTCATCCGGTGTCGGGCTGTTGTCAATGATCTCCAACTGATCCTTCGGGAAAGATTTCAACATACTGATGACTCTCTGAAAAACAGAATCATCCATATTGAGTATCAGACTTTTCATCATTTTTTCCTTTCCTTTTATTTTGATTCTGCGGCAGCCCGCAGAGCATAAACCGCCTCTGCCGTGCCGATTTTGTTGTCTCCGTTTACGTCAACACCTGATTCCGCATATTCGGGATGCAGAAGTCCCGATGTATCCGATTCTGCAAGCACCCTCAGCGACAAAAGCGCATCTCTGAGATTCACAAAGCCGTCTCCGTTCACATCGCCCTTTATCTCCTCGATATGCACATCTGCGGACTGAATAATGCGGGTTGACGAGGGCAAAGAGACATTCCCCGAAATATCTCTCGCATAAACGCTGACGGAATACGTTCCTTTTTTCAGAAAACGGTGATATGCGCCTTCATACATGCCGGGAGCGGTTTCGGAGAGATCGGCGGCCGGCAGCATAATGACAGGATTTTCCGGTAAATTCTGCGTATCCGGCGGTGTGATGACTGCCCATACTCTTTCAATTTTTCCGGTTCCGGTCACATTTTCTGCCCGGATAGTTGC
>DYRK01000031.1:5838-11676 GCA_020718785.1 Desulfatirhabdium butyrativorans
CCGAGGGAGAACCGCCGAGAACAATCACGGCTCTGCGCCGCATGGGATTGTTTACCGAAACGGTTGTCAGCAGCGGAACCCCCACATTGCCGATGCGGTCTCTGGCATAGACCGCTATCTGATACGTTCCCTCGATGTCAAATTTGCTGTATGCCGCTTCCCAGCGATTGTTTTCAGCAGGCAGAAAATCAATATACGGCAGACGGTGAACCGGATTGTCCGGGCTTGCCTGACGGAAATCCGGGGGACGGATCACTGCCCAGCCCCTTGCAATGCCGTCCTTGTCTGTTACGCTTTCGGCATAAAGTGTTGCGGAATTTTTTCCGGAGATTGTCTGATTCGGCGATATGCTGGCGATAACCGGGGATTCGCCCTGAATGCGGGTTCCGTTGCCGATGCAGATATTTCCGGTCAGCGTATAGTCTGCGGATTCATTGCCTTTTCCGTTGCCGTCAGCGTCCAAAAGGGGATGCTGATATACTCTCGGTTCGCTCATGGCTTTCCGGGCAAGTTCAAATGCGTCTTTGAGGGAATAGCCGTTGAAAATGTGCGTCCAGAAATAATTGGAAAAAGAGATCGAACCCTGCGTGATAAAATAGGCAGATTCTCCGGGAGAGGTTCCGGTGATGACAATGCGTTTTTTATCGGGCGGTGGCGTAAGGGCGGAGAGAAAACTGCCGGATTCACATGCGTCGTAAATGACAATGACTTGCTCGGAGATATTCTGCTGTGCAGTGTCTGTCCATGAATCGAGATCCGCGGCAGAAAGGGTCTGCGTGCCGCTCATGCGGAAAGTTCCGTTTCCGCCGTGATCCACAAGATAAATCACGAGCCTGTCCGCATCTTTTGCCCATTGGGTAAGCGCATATTGCAGATTGGCATTAGTTGCGTCTCCGTCCACGTCGTCGGCTTCGCCGTTATCGTCCAAATCGAGGTCGGTGTCCGAAGTGAGGTAGTAAATCGTTTCTTTGGTAAAGCCCTGATAGGTGAGCGCACGGTAGGCAAAATTGGCAGCCATCTGGGTGGCGTCCCAGAGGTTGTTCCAGTCGCCGGGACCTCCGCCTGCAAGGATAACGGCTTTGTTTTTGCCTTCGGTCACTTCGGTTTTTCGGAAGATCTGAATGCGATTGTTGCCGTACTCTGCAACATATACCCTGCCGTCAGGGCTGACGCATACACTAGTTGGATAATTTAACAAGCCCAGGTCGGAACCGAATCTGCTGAATTTCATTATAAAAATGCCATCAGATGTGAATTTTTGGATTCGATTGTTACCCGAATCCGCCACATAGACAAAGCCAGCGCCGTCAACTGCTATTCCTTGGGGATCACTAAACTGCCCCTCTCCCGAACCGTAATCTCCCCATTTGCTGATAAACTTGCCACCCGAATCAAACTTCTGGATGCAGTTCTTCGTCTCATCCACTACATAGACAAAACCGGCACCGTCAACTGCTATTCCGTTGGGATAGGAAAACTGCCCATCTCCCGAACCGAACTCTCCCCATTTACTGATAAACTTGCCGCCCGAATCAAACTTCTGGATGCGTTCATTCCTCGTATCCGCCACATAGACAAAGCCAGCACCATCAACTGCTATTCCTTCGTGACGATAGTTAAACTGCCCATCCCCCGAACCGAACTCTCCCCATTTACTGATAAAAGTGCCGTCTGAACTGAACTTCTGGATTCGGGCGTTATAACTATCCGCCACATAGACAAAACCGACACCGTCAACCGCTATTCCTCCGGGTCCATCAAACTGCCCGTCTCCAGCCCCATCGCTTCCCCATTTGCTGATAAATCTGCCGTCTGAATCGAATTTCTGGATTCGGTTGTCAGCCGAATCCGCCACATAGATAAAGTTAGTACCGTCAATGGCTACTAATGGCCAAAAAAACTGCCCGTCTCCCGAACCTCTGCTTTCCCATTTGCTGATAAACGTGCCGTCCAAACGGAATTTCTGGATTCGATTGCTCCAGTTATCCACCACATATACAAAGCTGTTGCCGTAAATGGCTATTCCATCAGCAGCCATAAACTGCCCGCCTTCCGAACCTCTGCTTCCCCATTTGCTTATAAATGTGCCATCCGAACTGAACTTCTGAATTCGGTCGTTATAACTATCTACTACATAGACAAAACCGTCACTATCAACTCCTATTCCTTTGGGATTATCAAATTGCCCGTCTCCTGAACCTTCGCTTCCCCATTTGCCTATAAACGTGCCATCCGAAGCAAATTTCTGGATTCGGTCGTTCCAAATATCCGTCACATAGACAAAGCCTGCACTGTCAACTGCTATTCCATAAGGCGAATCAAACTGCCCGTCTGCCGAACCGCTACTTCCCCATTTGCTGATAAAAGTTCCGTCCGAACCGAACTTCTGTATCCGGTCATTATAAGTATCCGCCACATAGACAAAGCCTGCACTGTCAACTCCTATTCGATGAGACGAAGCAAGCTCCCCGCTGATAAAAGTGCCATCGGAGCCAAACTTATGGATTCCGGGACCCTCCGCCACATAGACAAAGCCTGCACTGTCAACTGCTATTCCTGTGGGAATAAACAGCCCAGGTCTCAAAGATTGGCTCCCCCATTTAGTGATAAAAGTGCCGTCCGAACCGAACTTCTGGATTCGGTGGTTATCCGTATCTGCCACATAGACATTCCCGTCTTTGTCAACGGCTACATCTGAGGGATTGTTAAAATACCACGGCTGCTGCAAAGTGGGCCACATCCGCTCAAACACATAGCGTTCCTCCTCAGCCTCTGCGGGCATGACGAGAAAAGCCGAAAGGAGCAGGCAGGCGATAAGGTTTTTCCAAAAAACGGTTACGGTGTTTTTCTCTGATTTCATTTTTGAACTCCTTTTTGTGATTGTTTACGCTTTGTGATGCTCCGCTTATCTACAAGGATTGTGTTTAAGAACAGGTTATTATGCTGAAAAGCTTTTTTTAGACACAGCATCCCGGAATTTTATCTTTGACTTTTTCGGAAATCTGTTTTATATCTCCGATAATTTCTGCGGCAAACATCTTCTGCTTTTGAATTTTATACTCAGCGCGGCATAAATTGCGCTTTTGAAATCTTCCGTAAAACGGTTTTGCAAACCGTTTTTCCGCAAAAACGATTTGCAAAATCGTTTTACAAAAGCGCAAATTGTGACGATGGACAGTGTATCTTATATGGATATAAACATCAACTTAGCGAAAAGTCAAGCAAATATGAACCCTTGATTCCTCAGCCGATGCGTGTGAGTTCAAACCCGCCCCTGAGCTTTGAATCGCGTTCACGTGAACCCTCTTCTTTGAACCGAACCGGAGGCAAAATGAGAACCTGTCATATTCCGCTGTATCTGTTCCTTATCAGCCTGTTAATTCATGCAGATTTTGCCGCGGCGCAGAAAATCCGCATTGCTTCTTCTCCCAATCCGCTAGGATCAGGGGCAAGAGCTTTGGGAATGGGCGGCGCATTCATTGCTGCGGCAGATGACGCGACCGCAGCCTCATGGAATCCCGGGGGACTTATTCAACTGAAACAGCCCGAAGTTTCAGCCGCGGGAAATTGCTTCTCCCGTACCGAAGATAACCGCTTTGGAAAAAATCCGGAAGCCGACGGTTCCCGGTCTGTTTCCGAATCTGACTTGAACTATCTCAGCGCGGCTTATCCCTTCAATCTCTTTGACCGCAACATGATTGTTTCGCTGAATTACCAGCACCTTTATGATTTTACCCGCGAGTGGGAATATTCTGTCATGACGCGTTCTCCTGAATTCGAAGCCCGAAATCAGATCAGCTATCGTCAGGACGGAAGCCTTTCTGCGCTGGGATTTGCCTACTGTATTCAGATTATTCCTGAACTTTCAGCAGGAATTACGCTGAATTTCTGGAAAGAGGGGATAGCGAACAACAAATGGGATGAAAAAACGCATAGTCTGAATTCGCAGACTTTGAAGACCCCCGAAGGCATAGTCACTGCGAGCGAGGAATACGACTGGCATGACCGCTATACTTTTGAGGGTTTCAACTTCAATCTCGGCATGTTATGGCGGATTACAGAGAAACTGACTCTGGGAATGGTGTTCAAATCGCCCTTTACCGCGGATTTGAATCATGAAGAATCCGTACATGAAAAAAAACTGACTGCCTCGGGTGAAATACAGAATAATTCCGAAGCGTTTTCCAATGAAGCCGAATTGGAAATGCCCATGTCCTACGGTATCGGCATGGCTTACCGATTTTCAGATTCTTTTACGGTTTCGGGAGATATTTACAGAACCGATTGGCAGAATTTTATATTCAAGGGGTCGAACTCTGACGATATATCTCCTGTCACCGGAAAAACCGAGGCTGAATCGGATGTCGAGCCTACGCATCAGATTCGCATCGGCGCGGAATATTTATTTATCAATAAGGAATCAAATTATGTGATTCCGCTCAGAGCCGGTATATTTTGTGATCCCATGCCCGCGGAGGGCAGTCCGGATTCTGTTTACGGTTTCAGCATCGGCTCCGGCCTTGTCCGCGGCAAAATAGCCTTTGATATGGCTTTTCAGTACCGTTTCGGAAATGATGCGGGACATTATACCGCGCCTGCGGACTATGATTTTTCTCAGGATATAAGCGAGTTTTCGGTTTATTCATCTTTGATTATACATTTCCGGTAGGTTGGGTTGAGGAACGAAACCCAACCTACGAACTTGGGATTTGTCAATCCCAAGCGGGCATTTCGGGAAAACTTTTGTGTAAGAAAACTTTTCCCCCGGTGTATTAATTGAAAGGGGAAAATATCAAAGTCATTAAGTTATGCCTTCGGTTCCCGGCCCCGCTTCGGGAATGAGAAAATAAAACAAGGGAGGGATGTTTCGGTGAAAAAAGCTTTATGCGTTTTAATAGGCTGTATCATAATTTTCATTATTATTCTGCCGGACAGGTCAGAAGCAGGCGCCGAATTTTCCTACTTATGGGTAAGAGTATTGGACAGCCATTATAATCCGGTGTCAACCGCGAAGGTGCTTGCCCGGAACACGGCAAACGGAAACTACTATACATTGACGTTTCAGGGATGGGGATATTACAATAAAACCCTTGTTCCGGGAAACTATGATATATATGTAAACGGCCGTTTCCTGAGAAGCGGCGTGTATGCCGGCGCATATTGGTATGTCATCGTAACCTGCTATATATAAGTGAGAAATGAGAAGTGAGAAACGGGTTTTCAATTCTCACTTCTTGATTCTCACTTTAAAAACGGGAGAAGAACCATGAGAGGAGAACAACCCAGCGTAAAAAGGGCGATGATCGCCTGTGTATGTACAATCATGATCTTTTTAGCGGTTCCGGATATATGCCGGGCAGCCGCTAAAATCTGGTATGTTTCTCAGACTGGCGGAGGCACCCCCGGCAACAGTGCCGCGTCAAATTCTTTTTTAACGATCCAAGCCGCCATCAACGCCGCATCCCAGGGGGATACGGTGAAGGTAGCCGCAGGAACGTATTCCGAAAACATCAGTTTCAAAGGAAAAGACATCACCGTTATTTCCGAACAGGGTCCCGACAATACCTTCATAATCGGAAATTCGGCAGAAGATATTAATCTGAAACGGGTTGTCACCTTTGAAAAAAAAGAAACTTCAGCCGCCGTACTCAGCGGATTCACTATTACAAAGGGCGTCAACGGCGGCATTTACTGTAACGATTCGGGTCCCGCATTGGAAAATCTGAAAATTGTCGGCAATACGGCAAAATATTCCGGCGGCGGAATATTCTGTGACAACAATGCCCGTCCGATTATCAGAAATACCGTTATTTCAGGCAATTCTGCCGGAAGCCGCGG
>DYRK01000031.1:11776-21322 GCA_020718785.1 Desulfatirhabdium butyrativorans
CCGGAAACAGCGATGCGGATCCTCTTTTTGCAGATGAAAAAAAAGGCGATTATCACCTTTCCGTAAGCAGCCCCTGCATCGGAACCGGGACATCCGAAGGCTCTCCCGCGGGTGATATTGAAGGAAATCCGAGACCTTCCCCGTCCGGCTCTTTCCCTGATATGGGTGCGTATGAACATCGCCTGGGACAGCCCTGGTCTGTCCCCCGGAAAATATATGTTGACCCGGCTTATACAGGCACAGGAACCGGCGAGGCACTTTCGCCATATCTGACCCTCAGAGAAGCCGTTGCAGAGGCAAGCCCCGGAAGTTCCGTTTATGTGGCTGACGGCGTTTTTAACGAAGATTTGAAAATCAGCAACATCAAGGGCTTGAAAATCGAAGGCGGATGGTCGGATGAAGCCGGAGTCTGGACCCGCAGCAATCCTCCGGATCCGAATTTCAGCGTAATCATATCAGAGGCAAGCCCTGCGGTTTATGTGGATCGTTCCTCGGGTACGGTAATCGAGGGATTTACGATAGTGGGACAGGGAATCGGCGTGAAAGTCCTGTCCTCGTCAGACGTGGAAATCCGCAGCAATATCATTCGCATAGACCCGGTAGGGTGGGTGAAACCCGCGGCTTCGGATATGTCCGGTTTATGGTATGAGGAAAGCAGCGGTTCTGTGACAAAAAACCGTATCCATATCGTCAGCATGAACGCGGCAGATCCCCTGCCTGCGGATGCTGCAGTCTTAAACTCTCTTTCCGGCGATCTCCGGCTGGAAAACAATATCATCGCTCTGCAAGGCGAAAATTTGCGGGGAATCCGGGAAACCGGAGCATATTCCACGCCTGCATCTTTTCTGTCAAACGAATTTTACGCGGCTGAGAATGCGGTACTTTACCATGATGAAAACGGACAGTCCGACATTACTGTCTGCGAACATCTGAACGACAGGACTCTGAGTGATATTCGTGAACGCGGGGGCAATTTCTGCAATCTGCTGCTGACGGGACCTCCATGTCTGCCGCCATGTTCCGACGCGTTGGCTCTTCCCACACCCGAGGATACGGATAATGACGGAATGCCCGACAATGCCGAAATCCATTATTTCGGCGACACATCTCACGACGGTTCGACAGACAGCGATTCCGACGGACTGGCAGATGCTCAGGAATATATCAGCGGAACGGATCCGACCTCCGCAGATACGGATAATGACGGAATGCCTGACGGATGGGAAGTCGCATATAAAACCGATCCGCTTTCCGATAATTCGGGGCAGGACTCGGACTCGGACAGCTATAATGATCTTTCGGAATATAAAGGCGGGACTGACCCATCAGATGCTGCTTCATATCCATTTGCTCAGGATGATGCTGTGACCACAGATGAAGATAAGGCAATTGCGGTCAATGTGCTGAATAATGACTCGGGAACCGGCATCACCCTGAGCCATGTCACACAGCCTGAACACGGAACCGTGACAAAAAGCAGTACTTCGGCACAGTATTCCCCGATCAAAGGCTTCGCGGGAAAGGACTCTTTTGCCTATACCGCTGTAAACAGTATGGGAACGGCTGCGTCCGCATCAGTTACCGTTTATGTCAGACCCATTTCGACGCCTGAAAATTCGCTGGTTTTTGACGGGGTGGACTCTTACGTTATCCGAAAAGCTATCGGGAATTTTCCGTCCAAAATACTGACTGCGGAATTTTGGATAAAATCATCCGGCACAGCGAAATATCAGACCATTGTCTCTTACACAGCCAAAGGCTCGGAAAAAGTCTTTTCCCTTGATCTGAATGAAAATTTCAATTTCAATATCTGGGTCGGCGGAGAAATCAAGCGCATACCCGATATTTCCGTGTCAGACGGAAACTGGCATCATATTGCCGTGACATGGCAGAGTTCTGACGGAAAAATAGAGGTATTCAAAGACGGCTTTTCCGGATTTTCAGGAAACCTGAGCAAAGGATTTTCTCTTGGTTCCGGAGGAACTCTGCTGCTGGGAAGGGGACTGCACTGCGTTGCCGGGGAGTGCGTTCCGGGAACAGACGGATTCGCCGGATCATTGGACGATGTCCGCATATCGGATGAAGTCCTCACCGAAACACAGATTCAGACAGATATGATAAGGGGGTTCGTGGTTCGGGGTTCGGGGTCAGGGGAAACTCAGACCTCATCTCTCATCTTTTATTGGCGATTCAACGAAGGAGCGGGGCAGATAGTTTTTGATTATTCGGCAAACGGAAATCACGGACAGCTTGGGGCAGCAGATTCGGCAGATAATTATGATCCGCAGTTTTCGGCAGATTCTCCGCTCGCGGAACGTATTCTCTATGTGGATGCCCTGTTCGGAAATATGACAGAAAGCGGAGAAGCGATATTGCCTTACAAAACATTAGGTGCAGCGATCAAAAATGCCAGGCCCGGAACTCTTATCCGCGTTGCCCGTAGTCTGTATCCCGAAGCGTTGAGGATTTCAAATATCGTGGGCATCGGATTGGAAGGCGGATGGAACAATATTGCCGGAAATTGGATACGTGATGATCCGCCGGATCCGAATGCCACGATCATCATGGGCATGAATGAGTCATCCGGCTGTCGTTTAGATCATGCGCCCCATACTGCAATAGAAAATTTTACGCTTGTGGCTGCTGACATCGGAGCAGAAGTCACGGCTTCGCCGAATGTGAGTCTCGGCAACAACATTATCCGCGCTGCCGGAGACGAAAAGAGCGGCACGACCGGAATACGCTGGATCGCCAGCAGCGGGCAGATTAGCGGAAATCTTCTGCATATATCTGCGTCGTCGAACTGGGGTTCGACGCTCCCGGAGGCTGCCGGCTCGGGAATTGTTCTGCAAAGTCTTTGCGGCGATCTCAGGATCGAGAACAATATTATTTATCTTCAAGGTACTGATGTCGAAGGGATTGCGGAAATGGGTCCCGGAATTTCGCCTTCCGCACTTCTTAACAATGAATTTTATGCCGATGAGACCGCGGTGCTTTATCAGGCATATCAATCGGAAGGAATTACAGACTGCGGCGGCTTGAATGACGGAACGCTGAACCGTATTCCGGAGCGCGGGGGCAATTTCTGCAATCTGCTGCCGCTGTATGCGCTGTGCAGTCCGCCATGCAGCGATGCAGTGGCGATTCCTCTGCCCGGGGATACGGACAAAGACGGAATTCCCGACAACTGGGAAATTTATTATTTCGGCGATATTTCCCAAGACGGCAGTGCGGACAATGATTCGGATGGAAAAACAGATAAGGCAGAATATCAGGAGAAAAGTCTGCCGGCAGATTGGAATATCCGGGTACTTATTTACCCTGATACCGCGGGCGGCTTATGGAGCGCGGACGGAGGTCTTACATGGCACTCAAGCGGAGAGACTCTTTCTGATTCCGAAACGTATTCTCTGATATTCAAGGAGATTGCCGGATGGAAATCTCCCGATACGCGTACTCTTAGCGTAATATCCGGGCAGGCACTGAGCGTGATCGCAGTGTATTCACAGGGAAATTATCTGCTCGAAGTCTCGGCACAAGGATGTGACGGACAGGTAAAATTGACAGGAAAAGCACCTCTTGACTCTCAGACCTTAGCTCTCACATTGCCCTGGAGCGGACGATTTGTTTCCGGCGATCAGGTGAGTATAGAGGCTTTCGGCGGAGAGGAATGCCGGTTCGAAAGCTGGACAGGAAGTCTCGTCAGCGATATCAGTTATGCCGATATAGTTATGGACGGGGACAAATCACTCATAGCGGTATTTGCAAAACGGAATCTCCGTTTTTCACATCCTGATCCCAATAATTCCTACATGGATATGGAGGGAAAAATTACGGATGCTTCGGGACAGTCCATCCGCCGGGATGACGAGGTAGCGGCTTTTGTCAAAGACGAAAATGACAGACTTATTGTTGCGGGTCACGCTTTTTACGACAAAGACGGGTACATAATCAGAGTTTACGGCGATGATGAAACTACGCCGGAAAAAGACGGAGCGGCACCCGGAGATACGATAATCCTGAAAACCTATAATGACGGAGAAGCCAAAGAACACAGACTTGAACCGCTTACAGGTGTCTGCCTGATGGAACAGGGAACCCGTAAACAATGCGACTGGCAGTATCTGCCGATCCGGAGGATTCCGCTTCATAAAGGCTGGAATCTTATCAGTTTTGATACGGACATCGCTTATCATACCGGAACCCGGCCCGACTGTGATATGATTGCAGGCATCGAGTATGAGCAGGTGAAAAGCATCGGAGATATTCTGCATTCCATAGCCGGTCAGTATGAAGATGTGCGGGCTTATGACTGCAAAGGTGCGGCATCGTACCGTCCGGATGAAAGCTGGTCTGATATGACTTATATGGCTCCCGGATACGGCTATGAAATCAGAATCAGTGAAAATGCCGAAACCGATGAAAAAGGTCTGATCCGGCTTGAACTGGAAGGACACCAACTGAGCGGAGATACTCCGATATCCTTGCATCCGGGCTGGAATCTGACGGGCTATCTCGGAGACAAGGTGAGATATGCCGGTAAGGAACCGTCTGCAAGCTGGCCCGAAGGAAGCCTGATGTGCCGTATCAGCAGCATCGGAGAGGCATTTTGTTCTATCGAAGGAAAGTATGCCCGGATCAGAGGCTTTGACAGAACCGGCGAGAAAGTTTACACTCCGGGAAGTTGGAGCGATATGAGCTATGTGGGACCGGGCTACGGCTACTGGATCGCCATATCGGGCACCAGTCCGACTGCTGTAGTGTGGGACAGTTCCTGCGCCGAATGTAAGGAGGATGCCCCGTCCGAGCGTTCTTCCGTACCGGAACACTTTACCGGCGTCACACTGACGCGGGATTCATGCCGATATATCGGAAAAATCAGCATAGCGGGTATTAATGCGGCAGACCATGAAGATGAAGTTGCCGTGTTTGCAAAAGATGAGCAGAACAGAGAATTTCTCACAGGTGCAACGATTGTCGGCGAAACAGTCCCCGGCTATTATCTGGTCCGAGTATATGCAGATGATCCGGATACCATAGAAAAAGACGGCGCGGCAAACGGCGAAGTCCTGATATTCAAGGTCTGGGATAAAAGCGGAAACAGGGAATACACGGTTCCGCCGGCATACATGACTTACGAGGCAGACGAATCCGGAGAACTTCTGCAGCCATCTGTTCCGGCGGTGTGGAAAGACTTTGCCGCGGGCTTCGGGCTGCTGAATCTGGCATTGCCGATGATTCCGGGAGACACGGACGGCAGCGGAGTCATTGATCTCAGAGATGCTGTTCTGTCGCTTCAGGCAGCAGCAGACGCTCCGGAATCTTCAGTCTATCCGGATTCTGAAATCAGCGGGGACCGACGCGTCGGCATAGCAGAAGCGGTGTATGCGCTGCGGGAGATTGCCGGTCTGTGATTCTTCAGTTACGCGATTTTTTTTCAGAAAAAGAGACAGAATAAATGCCATATAGCAGCTTTACTCTGAAAAGGGTAAAAGAAGAATTCGATTTGAATATTGTTGAGAACAGAGATTTGTTTTCGGCAATTGAAGAAGCTGAAATCAGCGACTATCTGAAAATGACACTGAATTACAATGTTCCTCTGGCTCTGGCTATCGGTACGGAAAAAGCACGTTCCGAAATGATTATTTCCAATGTGCTGTTGGAATTGAAAAAACTTCTGAACGACGAAATAGGTCTGTTTTCAGGTATAATATTTGATATTGACAAAGACAGGGACCTGAACGGTTTCTGTGATTATATCATCAGCAGATCGTCTGAGCAGTTTTATCTCAATTCTCCTGTAGTTGCAATTGTCGAAGCAAAAAATGAACAGATAATATCAGGTCTGGGACAGTGCATCGCAGAAATGATAGCCTCAAAAATTTTTAATGAAAAAGAAGGAAATATCATTGATAAAATATACGGTGCTGTTACTACCGGCAGTACATGGAAATTCCTGAAATATGAAAATGATACGGCTTATATAGACAGACTCGAATATCATATCGGAAATGTAAATAAGATCATGGGTATTTTTGTGAAAATGGTGCATCAGGAAGCCTGAAGTGTAAAGAAAAACAGCATAACTCTGCGTCGGCGGGTTTTGTCACACAGGCTGCCGGAATTCCGGGCAGGGACAGGCCGGCGGCATGTCCCTACTTGATTGACGACAGTTTTTCAACAATATCGCGGTCAATCTTTGCCCGGTAATATGCAAGCCTTGCTTCATTGGACATGATCATATCGAGCTGACGGGTGTGTATGGTCAGATATCCCAGCACGCGCGTATAATGTTTCATGGTTTCTTTCTCATGTCCTTCCGCTCTGGCAAAGAGTGTGTCTTCCTTGACTTCCGCTCTGAAACCGTGACTCTCCAGTATATCGCGGATAAAACAGACTCGCCTGAGTCTTCGGTCATAATCGGCCGCGCCTCCCTTGAACTGGAAGCTGATATAGTTTTCACCGGGTCTGTCGTCTATCAGTGCCTCGATAGTGGAAAAATGAAATCCGAGCCGTGAACTCAGACTGCAATAATTCTTCGAGATCATAAAATAATTTCTGTCATTATATTTTGAACGGACACCGGTGGCTAATGATTTGTTCGCAGTAGCCTGAAACATTACCGACATCAGTCCCTTTCCGTCAATCGGGGGACCTTCCCACGGAACTGCGACAATCCCGTCCCACAACGCGAGCATGGGAACAGAGGCAATATCTTCAAGCCTTACATACTTTCCGTTCACCTCCTGTGTGAACCCGTCATCAAGGTTCAAAATCCACCACTGCATCGGCACTTTATAGAAAAGCTGTTTGCCGGAGCGTTCCGAAAAATTATGCTCTTTTCCGAAATTGAACATCTCATGTACGGATTTTTCATGGATAAAGCGGGTAATGTCATGCAGGGTGCTGCACAATGCCGGCTTGAAATCCTGTGAATCCGGGTCTGTCAGATGCAATGGGATGATGTGACGGCTTACGTTTTTCAGGGTGTCATAAACGGGACTGCCTTCCATAAGATTCTTTTTTTTCACCGGATTCATCAGGAGCGAAGCGATTCTTCCTTTATGGATTGAACGCCCGTTGGCATCCACTGTCACCTCATCGCCGTTCTTCAGTCTGTCCATAATGCCGCTGATCCCGAACAGAGCCGGTACTTCGAATTCCCTTGCCACATTGGCAAGGTGTCCGGCAAATCCTCCCTGTTCCGACACCACCGCGCCTGCCCGGTTCAGCAACGGGGCCCATCGTGGAAGAGCCTGCTGAATCAAAAGAATGCCGTGTTCGGGAAACTGAAGGACATCCGCAGCTTTTTCTGCCCGATAGACAATACCGTAAGCCGCGCCGGGACTCGCTGTGATGCCGCCCCCGGCAATAAGGTTTTCCGTATCGGATACCGAAGGATAATCCTGCTTTGCAGCCTCGGTCTGCTGAAGGGGCCGGCATTGCAGAATATCAACTCTGCCGTTATGATCTATTGCCCATTCAATGTCCTGCGGTGAGCCGTAATAGTCTTCCATCTGAACTGCAAATTCCGCGAGAACAACTGCCTGTTTTTCATCCAAAGAGGGAAGACTCCTGCTCTTATCTTCGGTCAGGTCAACCCGGCAGACTCCTTCTTCGGGATAACAGACAAATTTTCTTTCTTTGTCTTTGATGTCCTGATGAATAAGCTTCATGGGGCTTTTCCGTGAAACCACAAACAGGTCGCAGCTCACACTCCCGTCCACAACAGATTTGGGCAGCCCCCACACGGAATTGATAAACACCGAATCATCGCTCATTTCGACAGGATTCCGTGAATAAATCACCCCGCCGGACACAGCATCCACCATCACCAGGCAGCCCACACATAAGGAAATATCTTCATCTCTGAATCCGCGGTTCAGGCGGTAGGTGATCGCGGGAAGGCTGTATTTGCTCGCGACGACTTCGCGGTAGGCTTCAAACATATTGTCAGAACTTACATTCAGAATAGAGCGGTACTGTCCGGCAAAAGAAGTTCCTCCTGTATCTTCGCCCAACGCGCTGCTCCTCATATCCCGCGGTGAAAATAATCTGGAAAATGTCTGTTCCCACGGTGGTCAGCGAGGAGACGCCAAGCACGTAAACAAATATGGGGAAGGTCAGAAATCCGCCGCCGACTCCCATGATTGCCGCGGCAAGTCCTACCAGCGCGCCGCTGAGAACCAGAAACACCCATGAAATCTGACGGCCGCCAGGGATCAGTCCTTCATCAAAGGTAATCATCGGGGGAATATTGACAGCCTGAAGTTTTTTGGGCAGGCTGCCCATCTCCGTGCCTTCCGATTTTCCGCCGTGAGCATCTCCTCCGCCGCCCGGGGCTTTTCTGGCATTCAGATAATCGTAGAGAGAATAGGCACCGAGAATGCCGAGCATGATAACATAGATGGTGGTAATAAACGCATCGCTCAGCACCGGATTCTTTTCATACAGCATCCGGTTTATCCATCCGCCCGTGGTTGCCCCGAATATGGAGCCGATCAGAAAGATCATAGCCAGCGGCACGGAAATATTGCCTAATTTTTTGTGGATCACACTTCCCATAATTGCTTTGGCAAAGATATGGAAAATATCCGTACCCACAGCCAGAATACCTTTGATTCCCGCGCTCATCAGTGCCGGAGCAATGATAAAGCCGCCGCCCGCGCCGATACAGCCGGTGATCAGCCCCGCGCACAGCCCGATGAAGATAGACGATACAAATATGCCCGTGGTGAAAAATGCCGGGCTGTAAGCCTCTTTTCCGCCCAGAAATTTGGGAAGAGCCGCGCCGATTTCCTCGGCAAAAGCAATGCCGCCGATGAGAATCGGCACCATCAGCAGACCGAGTATGATGAGCCTCTTTCTGTCATGAAAAACGGTATCGGACACCTCGCGTTCCCATCGGGCGTGGGCTTTCGAGGCTTCCATCATAAACTGTCCCCATTGTCGTATGAAATTCATGTTGCCGAACACTCCTTTTCTCTTGATTTTTGAACAGATAGCGATTTTTTTAAATTACAGCAGATGCCGGAGACAGCCTTTCCGCGAAAAAAAGGCAGATCCGCTCTTACGCTGCCCACTCCGACATGATTACGCTTTACCTCCCTGATTCAATCACCTCCCCGATTTTTTTTATTTTTTCTTCGTGTATTTTTTTCTTCTTGTATGCATCCTGAAGTTTGTACAGCAGGTCATCCACATCCACAGGCTTCATCAGATAATCAAACGCGCCGAGTTCCATCCCTTCCTTTGCCACCTCCAATGAAGCATGACCTGTCAGCATGATGACTTCGAGCCGCGGATGCAGGGTTTTGATTTCTTTCAATGCGCGGATACCGTCCATTCCCCCCTTCATTCTTACATCCAGGACAACGACATCCGTTTCATTTTCATTCTGCTTTAAAAAATCAAGGGCTTCCTCGCCGCTTGACACCCCGGAAGCATTGACTTTGCGCTTTTTCATGCGTTTGAGCAATGTTTCCCGGAAATCTTCTTCATCATCAACGAATAAAATATTCAAAGTTTTTCACAGCCTCCTTCTGT
>DYRK01000410.1 GCA_020718785.1 Desulfatirhabdium butyrativorans
ATTGCGGCAAATTCCGTATATGCAGGCAGACGCGACAAAGCCTATAATGAAAAAATTTCGATTCCACGGGAGCAGTTTGTCAAAGAAATCCCAAGCCTGCTTGATGATATTCACAACACGCTTTTCAGACAGGCTTCGGCCTTCAGGGAAAAGCACAGTATCGTCATTGATGAAAACAAAGGATTTTATGAATTTTTTACGCCTCGGAATCAGGAGACGCCCGAAATTCACGGCGGATTTGCTTTTTCTCATTGGTGCGGTTCCGCGGGCTGCGAAGCAAAAGTAAAAGAAGACCTCGGTGTGACAATTCGCTGTATTCCTCTTGACAGCAAGACCGAGCAGGGAAAATGTATCTGTTGCGGAAAGGACTCCGAACGACGAGTCATTTTTGCAAAAGCGTATTGAAAACGGGGTTCGAGGTGTGAGGTATGGGGTCAATGCCTCGAACCCCGAACCTCGTACCCCTTACCTCAAAAAAGGAAATCCCGATGTCTAAATCTTTGATTGTCTCTCTCATATTGACTGCAATAGTTGCGGCAACGGCTATCGCGGCGCATCAGTATCTGGAAAAGGATTATCAGAACAGATGGTGCAAAGAACAGAAAGGGCGTACTGAAGTAATAATGGAAGACCGCACGAGATGCGATTGTCTCACCGACACCTATTCCGTTGAATTCGATTTCGCAAACAAATGGGCCGAAGCTGTGGGACAGAGCCTCAACTACAGTTTCAAAACCGGCAAAAAAGCCGGTATTGTTCTGATTCTGGAGGAAGAAAAAGATAAGAAATATCTGGACAGACTGAACGCCATGATCAAGGAAAAGAAACTGCCGATCAAGGTCTGGAGCGTGGATAAGTCATATCTTGCAGGAAAAGCCGAAGATAAAACAGGAATCTGTTTTATCGGAACGGCAGGAAATCGAGAAGTGAGAAATGAGAAGTGAGAAATGAGAAATAAATGATTCGAATTAACGATATCATTGACAAAATGTTTGACTTCAATACCGACGCGGACGTTGATATTGTTGACCGTGCCTATATCTACTCTGCAAGGGTTCATGACGGACAGACGAGACTGTCCGGCGAACCCTATCTGACTCATCCCCTTGAGGTGGCAGCAATTCTGGCTGACATGAAATTGGACGCCGTGAGTGTGGCAGCGGGTCTGCTGCATGATGTCATTGAAGACACCCATGCCACCCATGAAGAAATCGGCGATATGTTCGGTCCCGAAGTTCTGCATATCGTATCCGGTGTCACGAAACTCAGCAAGCTCCCTTTTGATACCGCACTGGAGCGTCAGGCAGAGAATCTGCGGAAGATGCTTCTTGCCATGGCTGACGACATCCGGGTGATTCTGATCAAGCTGGCAGACCGGATCCACAACATGAGGACTTTGAACTTTCATGGCAATGAAAGCAAAAAGAAAAAAATCGCTCAGGAAACCCTCGATATTTACGCGCCTTTGGCTTCGCGGCTCGGTATCTACTGGATAAAAAAAGAACTCGAAGACACGGCATTCATGTATTTAGAACCGGAAGAATATGAAAGAATCAAAACTTTGGTCAGCAAAGACAAGGCAGAGCGCGAGACATATATCACTGCTGTAGTCAGTCTGATAAAAAAAGAAATGGAAGCTGCGGGTCTCGAATGCGAAGTCAAAGGCAGATACAAGCATTTCTACAGTATATGGCAGAAGATGAAAACTCAGGAACTGGCTTTCGAGGATGTCTATGACATCATTGCATTCAGGATCATTTTGGACACAAAACCCAAGTGCTACGAGGCACTGGGAATTCTTCATGCCCTGTGGAAACCGGTGGATTCGAAATTCAAAGATTATATCGGCAGACCCAAGCAGAATATGTATCAGTCTCTGCATACCACAGTCATCGGACCTTCGGGCGAGCGCATAGAAATACAGATCCGTACCCATGAAATGGACAGTGTCGCAAAGTCCGGTATCGCCGCGCACTGGAGTTACAAAGAAGGGAACCGGCCGGATGAAAAAGTCAGCAGACAGTTTGCCTGGATTCAGGACCTGATCGAGAATCAGGAAAATGTCAAGGACCCCAATGAATTTCTCGAAAATGTACGGATCGATCTGTTCCCGGATGATGTATATGTGTTCACCCCTGTAGGCGATGTGAAAGCCCTGCCCAGAGGCGGCACACCTGTGGATTTCGCATATCTGATTCACTCGGAAGTGGGATCCCGGTGTACCAGCGCGAAAGTCAACGGACGGATTGTCCCGCTCAAATACGAGCTTCAGACCGGCGATGTGGTTGAAATTATCACATCAAAAGGACATGAGCCGAGCAGAGACTGGCTTGCCTTTGTCAGGACCGTCAAAGCACGCTCCAAAATCAGGCAATGGATCCGGACACAGGAAAAAGAACGGAGCATCAGTCTGGGCAAGGAAATGTGTGAAAAAGCTTTCCGCAAACACCGCCTGAATTACAATGTTTTTTCCAAATCGGAAGATATGCAGACCGTGCTGGAACAGTTCAATATCAAAACCGGCGATGATCTCCTTGCAAGTGTGGGCTACGGCAAAATCACTCCTTTGCAGATCATACGGAAATTGCAGAAACCGGATCACCCGGAAGAAGAAAAAACAGAGTCGTCTGCAGGCAAAGCCGCGGAGCAGGTCAGAAGGAAAAAAATCAGAGCCGGTGTTGTGGTCAGGGGAGTGGATGATATTCTGATACGGTTCGGCAAATGCTGCCGTCCGGTTCCCGGGGATTCCATCACAGGCTATATTACTCACGGTCACGGCGTCACCGTGCATAAAATCGGCTGCGTCAATGCCGTGTCCGTAAATCCGGAACGGCAGATCGAAGTCGAATGGAATGAAGAGATAAAAGCGACCTATCCGGTGAAAATTCACGTACTTTCCCATGACAGAGTCGGATTGCTCGCAGATCTCGCAGTCAATATCAGCAAAAACGGCGCGAACATAATTTCTGTCAATTCGAGAACCGCCGAGAATAAAATGGTTGACAGCTATTTTCTGCTTGCTGTCAAAGATATAGCCCATTTGGACAAAGTGCTGTCCGCAATACGGAAGGTGAAGCAGATTATCGAGGTCAGACGGACGGACGGATAAGGGGTCAGAGGTCAGAGGTCAGAGGTCCGGGGTCAGAGGCAATCTCACCCCATACCCCTCACCTCATACCTCATACCTCCCACAGATGACAGATATCCAAAAGAATTTTCACAGTTGCGCCGATTTTTGCCATTCCTGAGATAAAGGCTGTATCGCTGTTTCTGTTGATTTGCGGCACGGGTTCGATATCTTTTCCTCTGATCCCGATAACTTCGGTTACAGAATCTGCAATCATGCCTGTCATCTGTTTTTCTGTTCCGATATCCGAGACAATAATGCAGGTACGTTCGTTGTAATCCGCTGCATCAAGCCCCAGTCTGAGTCTGAGGTCTGCAACCGGAATGACTTTGCCCCTGAGATTGACGACTCCTCTGATAAAATCAGGCGTGCCGGGAACAGGAGTAACAGCGGTCATCCCGATGATTTCTTTTATCTTTGTCAGCAGAATGCCGTATTCCTGACCCGCAAGCATGAACATGAGATATTTTTCCAGCCGCTCTTTTCTCTGTTCCAGTTCCTCTGTAAGCCTGCGTATTTCTTCCTCTGCCTGCCTGCGTTCCGTGAGATCGTATATAACCGTAAGGACGCATGGTTCGTTTTTGAAGTTCAGGGGCTGGGAAAACAGAGCAGCCCAGAAAGAAGTGCCGTCTGATTTTTTCAGAACAACCTGAAAATTGTCAACATAGCCCTGTTCATTCAAGATATTGATAAAGCCGTTACGGTCCGAAGGATTTTTGTATATCTCATAAGCATTGTATTTGAGGAGTTCGTCTGCGGTGAATCCGAACACGCGGCAGGTGTGTTCATTGGCATAAAGGAAATTTCCGTCAGCTATCCGGACGATGAGTACAGGAATCGGTATGGTTTCGCTTATCATACGGACCCGTTCTTCGATCTCTCTGACAGAGGCATCCACTTTGTCAAGCAGGTCCGACCCGATTTCATCCGCATGGGCGCTGGTCATTTCCAGCATGGTTTCCAGATCGCTTTTTTCTTTGGCAAGCCCGGCGTTTTCTGCTTTCAGCCTTTCGGTTTCCGCCAGAAGTATCCAGACAATATTGATCAGAAAGCCTGTCTGAGGAATATCTGCTGCTTCCGTGTCTGTTTCATAAGCTGTCATTCGAAAATAATTTCCAGTCCCTCGGGCATCAGTTTTTCAAGACCCTTCATTGATCTTGCCTGCCATGTGTGAATATGCGAGCAGCGGATCGCAAGTCTGATACCGCCTTTGTTGCGTAATTTGATGATAAAACCCCCGAGAGCGGTGATTCCGGAACTGTTGAGAAATTCCAGAGCTTTGACATCCAGAGTGACGATGCCTGAAGATGTCCGGCTGACCGCTTCGTCAAGCAGATCAATGATCTGCCGGTATCCTTCTTTTCCTCTCATATCCAATGTGCCTGCACATCTCACGGTTGCCGATGCACTGTGCCAGGTGATTTCGAATCGCTCTCCCCGGACTTCCATGATGATTCCCCCTTTTGAAGTGAGAATTGAGAATTGAGAATTGAATATTCGCTGTTCACTTCTCACTTCTCACTTCTCAATTATAATAGGCAATTGCGCCAGCGTAGTGACGGTTTTTATTCCCGGTGTTTTTTCCCCGAATTTCCAGGAGAGGGTCACGCCGTAGTCGTTTATCATGGTCAGAAATCCGACCCCGGATTCGTTGTTTTCTTCAGCCGCACTTTTTTCGATCTGTTCCAGAAAGAGTGCCGAGGGGTCTTCGGTGAGAATTCTTCGGATAAATGTCTGAAAAGCTGCTTCATAATCGGGATTCAGACTGTTGGTGACATAGAAGCGCAGTTCGTTTTCATATAAATACAGGCAGATTTCAATCAGATATTCCGGCTCAAAACTGAATTTGACCGCATTTCCCATCAGTTCTCCGCTGATATAATGGACTTCATCCTGCACGCGTTTTCTGATATGAGGAGAAAGATTGCCTTTGTCAGGGAAAAATTTCCCCCAGAAGGTTGACAGAAACTTTGCAGACAGTGCGCTGCCTTCCCAGAGTTCGTCAATATTCAGCGTCGTTGCCTGAAAGCTCAGGCTTAAACGCCCCTTCATGTCACCCTCTTTCATTTCAAGAAAATTTCCGAATATTTTATTCTGTTTCTCAGACATTGTCATATCCTTTCTTCTTTTCCGGCAGACATTGAAAGACAATATTCAAATTTTGCGATTATGTCAAGTATCTATTCTTGCCACCGTCATAAATTGCGCTTCTGGAATCTTCCGTAAAACGGTTTTGCAAACCGTTTCGGCGGCAAAACGATTTCCTCGTTCCCAAGCCCCGGCTTGGGAACGCATCTGCTCCCGAAGCCCTGCTT
>DYRK01001132.1 GCA_020718785.1 Desulfatirhabdium butyrativorans
AAAATTCCCATTGCCGGTCTGAATTTTTTAAACCCAGAAGTTCTTTTCTCTTATTCACGCAGACGATACAGTTGCATCCGGATTTGAGCGGATGTTTTCCTAATTTTTCAGCCAGTTCTATTGAGGCGTCAATCATCTCAATAATCCTTTTCCGTTCCGAGTTGCAGTTATTTTCACTATGCGTCATAAACTGAATAACTCCCTGTCTGATGTTTCAAATATTGCCTTAAAATGTTTCTCTATCCTTTCTCTTTGACGGAATCTGTCTGCAAAGCTGTAGATTCTGTCCCTATTCAGAGGCTCAAAGTATTCGGGGATCAGATCATTTTTGTACAATTTCAGCAATGCTGAAATATCTGCATCATCTTTCAGATTGCGGTCAGGAGCATTTGCAATTGACATGAGTTTCAGTATGATATAATCTGTAGGCTGGATGATCTGAATGTCCTGAAATAATTCATCTTTGACGATAATGCGCCTTTTCAGGATATTTTTTCCGTCTTCGGTATTGACAAACATAAAATCAATGCAGCCGAGTACTCCCAGTTCCGAGTCAAACTGAGCAAAAGAATCGGTTTGCTGGTAACAGATGTAGCCTAATTTTTCCATGATTCGGACAACCTCGGCACGCCAGTCTCCGTCTGTCAGAATATCCAAATCCGACGTGTATCTCGGAAACCCGTAGAGACTCAATGCCATTGCGCCGATTAAGGCAAAAGGGATGTTGCGCTGCATCAGGTTTTCTGAAATGATCTGAAGGATATTTGTCAGTTTGGGAAGAGTCATTTTTTACCTCATCATTCAGGATCGCCGGGAGTACCAATCCCCCGATTTAAAGATCAAGTACGCTGAAGCGCACTGTATTCAGCAGAGTTCAGCGTACTTGAGTTCTAAGCCAATTATATCGGTGTGTTGAAAATCATCCAAATAGCTCGGCGTGTGTTCCTAAACGTGCCGGTCTCAGTTCAAAATCCGTTATTGTGTATATCAGCAGCCAATCCGGTTCGATATGGCATTCACGGAAATCTTGCCAGTTTCCTCTGAGTTTGTGATCTTTATAAGAAGGCGGCAGAGCTTCTCTCCTTGCAAGTTGTTCGAGTACAAATTCTAAAGATTCCGTGCTGCGTCCCTGTTTTATGGCTTTTTTCAAATCTTTTTTAAACTGGGAAGTCGGTCGG
>DYRK01001133.1 GCA_020718785.1 Desulfatirhabdium butyrativorans
GGGAAGGCTGTATTTTTTGGCAATTGTTTTTGATAATTCCGACAGACTGATTCCTGTCTGCTCAAATCTCTTTTCAATCTCATCTCTCACAGTTGTCAGAGAAACATCTTCCTTTTCTTCACAGCCTTTTATCAGAAGCGTGATCTCGCCTTTTACAGCAGGACGCTCTTTCAGATTCAAAAGTATTCCGGATAAAGGACCTCTCAGGAATTCCTCATATTGTTTGGTCATTTCTCTGGCAAGGACAGCATCCCGATCCCCCATAACCTGCATAATTTCAGCGATAAAAGACAAAATGCGTTTCGGCGACTCATAAAATATAAGAGTGCCTGTCTCATCGGCAAGTCCTTCCAACTGCTTTAAACGCTGCCCTTGCTTTTTTGCGGGAAATCCGATAAATACGAACATATCCGTAGGCAGACCCGACACGCTGAGCGCGGCTATCGGCGCGGACACGCCCGGAATCGGAATCACGGAAATTCCGTTTTCAAGAGCTTCTCTGACAAGACGGTATCCGGGATCAGATACCGAAGGCGTCCCGGCATCAGAAACCAGCGCCACAGATTCGCCGGATTTCAGTCTCTGAATCAGTTCCTGAGTCCGCTCCCGCTCATTATATTCGTGATAAGAGATCAGTTTTGTGCGGATATGGTGGTATTCAAGAAGATTTCCGGTATGCCGGGTATCTTCTGCCGCGATCACTGCGACAGTTCCGAGAACAGTCAAAGCTCTCAGGGTAATGTCTTCCCTGTTCCCTATGGGCGTCGCGACCACGTAAAGCCTGCCGTTATCATTATCCATATTTTTTTGCTGTCAATTTGATATTTAATATTTTTCAGATTTGACAAATTTGTCAAATCTGAATCAAAATTCGTCAGGATGTTGCGGATTTATTATTCCTGTGCCTGAATGTCAATAAAAATTTTCTGCGGGTCTTGTGAATCTGCCGAATGTCTGTTAGGATACCCGCGATGTAAGATTTTCTGTTGGAAAGTGTAAATTATTTCAGATAAATGTCAAGGTCTTAAAATATTTGTCTTATTTTAAAAGGAGAATGCCATGAAATCAATATCCGCTGTCATTGTGTTTTTTTTACTGTCAACCTCTGCTGCGTGGGTTCATTCCGACGGAACTTATCCCCGCGGCATAAAATCGGACGGAACTGTCGGGAATGCCGG
>DYRK01000411.1 GCA_020718785.1 Desulfatirhabdium butyrativorans
TCACGCAACTGCTGACCCATCCGGCGGAGACGTTTGCACAAAACCCGCGTAATTCCCCGTACTACCTCGATATGTTCTGCCATGAGATCATAGAGAGGTCCCTGATCCAATCGGAAAAGATGGGTATCTTCCGTTGCTGTGACCGTTGCCATACGCGGCTCGGGGTCCAAAGCCGCAAGCTCGCCGACCACCGTGCGCCTCCCCAGCATCGCAATTTCTTTGTTTCCGTCATGAACCCGGACATTTCCTTCTACGATAATAAACATGGAAGTACCGATATCTCCTTTGCTGATAATCTCTTCCCCGATCCCTACCTCGACTTCTTCCACAATGGAGGCGACCTCAATAAGGTCTTCTTCCGGGGTTTCCGAAAAAATATCAACGGATTTGAGAATCATAACTTTTTCAATTGTCAGCAGCATAAACCGATTTTTCCTTTCTGATCCCCTGTTCTGCAAGTCCGGCTTTCAAAGTCTGCTTTGCCCCGGCTTTTATCTCATCTTCCAGTTGAGCCACGGTCCGGGAAACCAGCTCGCTGCGGTCATTTTTCAGTTTTCTGCCGTGTTTTTCATAAGCTCCCCGATCCAGCTGATACAGTACCCAGACCGCGGTCGCACGCACAATATCGTCTTCGGAGCCGTTCAGCAGTTCTGTCACCGAGGACACACAGTCGTAACAATTGAGTTTTGCGATCATTTCAAGCGCGCAGATCCGGGACCATGAGAGACTGAAGAGAGAGGAAACTTTTGTTTTTTTTGAATCATCGGGGGTCGGGTTCATATCCGGGGACGATTCAGCCCGGGCAAAATTCCGGCTTTCTGAAGAATCAGCCTTTTCCCTGAAACCGAAAGCAATTTTCTTTAAATGAGAGACGACTCTGCCGCGCGGCTGAGGCTTTGCCATGAGCCTGATACGCTCAAGGTTCAAAGGCTGAAAAAAGTTAAATACCCGTGTTCTTTTGTCTTCCTGAAGAACAGATATCAATTTCCCGAGCTTTGTCCCGATTTCTTTGGGAATTGCTTTGTCTTTCTGGTGGATATACCAGTAAAAAATTGTATCAAAGGATGTCCGGTCATCGTTCATCAGTGTAAGGATGGACAAAGCGCGCTTCCGGTTGCTGCCGATTTCCTGATTCAGCGAGTCAATCAGACGCCCGGAATGACTTTCTGGAAGCAGATCTCTGATACACAGAGAAATACTCAGAGCATCTTCTGCTTCCTCCCAAAGAAGTCCGAGCAGCATATCCTGCGAGCTGCCTTTGATCGAAAATTTTCCCTTTATGAGCGCGTCCAGAACTGCGGTACGGACCGTTTTATCGGCAACTTTAAGTCCTTCGAGAAGGGCTGTGCGCGCATCGGGACTCTGATGAAAGCGGGATAAAATATTTGCCGCGCGGCACCGCCTTGCCCGGCGTTCTTTTTCATCCATGAGGATATTTTTGAAAAGCTCCAGCGTATAACGCCCGGAACGCGTCAGATAGCCCTTGCCCATGGGTACGGTGGCAAAAGCCACGGAATTGATTATAAAACGTGCGAACTCTGCCACACGCGGATTTTTGTCTTTGTCCTTTCGGACCACCGGCATCAGTTTGTCTGCGAGATCATCGGGATTCAGCGCGCCCAAAGCCCAGACCGCTGTCTCTCTGACCGTGGGATCAGAGTCGGCCAGCGCGGAAACCACGGTGTCATAAAATTCTCTTGTGCCGATCTTTCCGATGGTAAACAAGGCGCAGGCTCTTGTCCATGAGGAGGTGACCTGCTGGGAACGCCCCACTGTCTCTTTGATTCTTTCGTGCGGATTGCTGAGTTTCTGCGGGAACTCCGGGATGAGTCTGGAATACTGCTCCGCGACGGTGAAGTCTTCCATCAGAGGAAATACAATATCTTTGATATACTGCGATCTGACAGTGTTCGCCAGCACCTCGACCGCGGTATCCCGCGTGGCTTTGGAACTGCTCGCCAATTTTGTGCGTGCGCTCATAATCTCATCCGAAGGGTAGATCATTGCCAGCAGCAGAAAAATTCTGCTGCGGATTTTCAGGAGTTCGCTTTTGAGAGCCTTTATCAGTTCCTCGGCATGTTCATAATCGCCGAGGTCCAGCAGCGCGGAAAGGGTCCATGCCGCATCCGCGGCTTCATTTCTGATACGTATCTGAATCATCTGAAACTCTTTGGAACTTGCCTGATATCTGCAAAGCACAAGAGCGGAAAGGATATGGTTGCGCGTGTCCTCGTCCGCGGCTTCTGTTTTGTTCTTGAGAAAGGCGATAGCCTTTTCTCCGCCGACACGTCCGACGATCCTGATAATCCGGGTACGTACCGACCGGGTCTGTCCCTCTTTGTCAAAGGCTTTTTCCAGTTCTCCCAAAATACCGTCTCCGAACACAATTATGGCGGAAACCGCTGCCTGACGGACCTGGGGAACAGAAATATTGTTCAGCAGAAATGGCAGGAGCTTGGGATTTTTCAGGCTTGCCGAAGCCATGATCGCGGCACGGCGCACATCCATTTCCTCATCGCCGAGAAGTTTTATCAAAGGGCTGTAAAAGCTGGAAATGCCGACTTCTCCGAGTACCTGTGCCGCGAGCTTCCGATCCGAAGGGGCTTGGGAATTCAGCAGGCTTTTAAGGTCAGCGCCCACTTCCATAAATCCTTCCAGACCTGTATTTTTCAGCAGACCGATCATCGCTCCTTTCCGGAGTTCTGTATTTTCGCTTGAAAGATAGGGGACAACCCGCCTGAATGCCTCGGTTTCGGAAATAGCGCACAGAGTCTGCAATGCTGCCCCCATCACTTCCGGATGCTCTTTTTCTTTATCCAGTCGCCGGATTACGGTATGCAGGGCATTGCCCATGCCCAATGTTCCGATTCTTCTGAAAACATGGATGCGTACCGACGGTTCGGCATGGTCCAGCAGGCGGATCATAGAGGTTTCAAGCGATTCATCTCCGATGTCCTCCAGCATGTCGAGGCAGTATATGACTTTTCCCGGTTCGGGGCTTTCCAATCCTTTTTTCAGTACCTTCAGCGTGGATTTGTCGTTGAGCGAAATGGCAGAACCGTCCAATCTCCGCCGTGTGATCGCGTCCGCGAACACATCCGCATATTTCCGGCGCACCTTGAAGGCTGTAAACATCCAGAGCGCAAGAATAACGAACATAATATACACAATATGGACTGCTTTGAACCGGAACTGTTCGGGAAGACTCGATGTCAGTATCAGAAGCACTGCTCCGGCCGCTGCCGCGGAAAGGGGTTCGACCATAGTTTCCAGCACAGTCTGGGCCCTGAGCTGTATTCCCTGGGGAAGAGGCTGATAGAGAATCCGGATGGAGGGTCTTTCGAGAGTATAGCGGCAGACTTCGTCAATGAATTTGGTGCCGATAATCAGCCAGAAAAATATCATTCCGGGTCCGAAAACAAAATGGGAAAACGCGGCTGAGACGAGTCCGGCAGCAATCATAACCGGAAAAAAGAACAGACCGATTTTAAGACCGTAGCGCGTGATCAGCCTGCCGCTTATTAAAATATTGCTGACAAGACTGCCGATTCTGAGTGCGGCAAAAAAAATGCCGAGAAAACCGGCCACCTTTTCAGCCGGCATGGTATCCGCCTGATTATAAAAAACATAATCGCTGAAATAATAGCCGAAAATGGAACATGAGGCAAGAGCTATGACCAATCTTAAATAAGGATCTTTGAAAAATTCCAATAACGCGGATTTTTCCTTTTCTTCTTTTTTTTCTTCATCCGGCGCGGAAAGCTCTTTTTCAAATTCCTTTGTGATGAAAAACAGGACAGCGATGCAGCAGAGCATTCCGCCTGCCGAAACTGCGAGAAGATGTTCTGTGCCGCCGATTTTTTTCAGCAGAAACGGCACGGAAAATCCGCCGATAATCCCTGCCGCGGATTCCCCGCTGCCGATCAGCCCGTAAAGGCGTTTTCCCTGACGCACTGTCAGCAGCCTGCCTGCCAGTCCCCAGAATTCCAGTTCGCCCAGCACCGATATGATGTTGAAACATATAATCATTCCCAGGGCAACAGCCCCGGATTTGATGAACAGTGCAGAAAGATAGGCGCCGGAAATACAGACAAAGAGAAAAAAAAGGGTAAGAACAAAGAGTGTCGAACAGGAAACATATCTCTCTGTTTTCGAATAGATATATCCGATCATCACAATGACGCACGCCGAGGCAATATATGCCAGGGGCAGGTTTTCTATCCTGAATTTTGTTATAAACAGGGTATAGGCAGCGGTTTCCGTGAAGATTACGCTGATGCCGATGAAAAAAGAATGGACCAGCAGCAACGCGGCGGTTTTCTCTTCCCCGGGCCTTATGTTGAAAAGGGCTGTGAATGTGTTTTTCATTCTGCTTTTTTCGGAATCACGAGTTACGGTCAAATTTCACATATCACATTTTCTCATAAGGCAGAAAAAAAAGTCAATGGGGCAAATTGCGTATTTTGAGGGTAAAAAAAAGCTGCTTCGGACTCTTTATGCAGCAAATACGCCGCGGGGTCTTGACGTTTCCGAATATTGCCGTTAGACTTTTCTGCAAAAGATTAACCGGCAACCCGAAAGGAATTCTCTCTCGTTCCCAAGCCCCGGCTTGGGAACAAGGTGAACCATGTAACCAGAAAGGAAATTATGAACAGCAGTTCAGATGTATTTAAAAAACAGCACTCGGCACGGAAAATACAGGAAAAACTCGGACTGAAATCATTGCCTGATATTTCAATAACAAACCGGCAGCTTTTCAGATATGATGACGAAGAAGACGGATTATGCCGCTTCGAGCGTGAAGGTCTGATTAAAGACGCGCCGCCCGGATATTATTGCGGTTTCAGTGATTATATACAGATATGCGAAGATGACTGCCCGGAGCTTTTCTATTACATGAACAAAGATAAGGGATATAAAATCCGGCTGACCAAAATTGCCGTACATATCGGGCATGAGACATTTTTCGGCGGATTCAACTGGCTTTTCATAGGAACATTTCACAGCGGACAACGTTTCTGTGCAGTCATTTATCTGCTGGTGACAGAGCCGTTCACAAAATGCGGACTCTCATCGCTGCTGAAAGAAGATGAAATACGGATCGCCGGTTCGGAACACTGTGATTTCATACAGACGTATCATCATGCAGACAATCCATGTTTTAACGAGGCTATTATTCCGAGTCTGCATAACGGCTTTTTCTTTTATCACGGCAGCGATAACGGCGGATGCGAATACGAGGACACCGGATATATTCATCTGCGTAAATATTTAAATCCGGCTGAAATCCGGGATATCCGGGTAAGCTTCAGGGACGGGACCGTGTTTGAGTCTCCTGCCCGGAATCAGGAGATTATTGACTATCTGCTCAGTTGCGGTCCCTTTCCGGGCAGAAAGATTGCGGCAATAGAGAGGTCGGATCAGGGGTGAGGGGT
>DYRK01000412.1 GCA_020718785.1 Desulfatirhabdium butyrativorans
CAGATGCACGGATGCCTGTCGCTATGACAGCCGGCGGCGTGAAGTATTACTTGGCATACGATCAGGTCGGCACATTAAAAGCCGTTGCAAACGCCGCTGAGGGTGTGGTAAAAAGAATTGAATACGACACGTTCGGGAATGTCATCTCCGACAGCGACCCGTCGTTTGCCGTGCCCTTCGGCTTTGCCGGAGGATTGTATGACAGAGATACGAAGCTCGTGAGATTCGGGTTCAGGGATTACGATCCGGATACCGGGCGGTGGACAGCGAAAGACCCGATTGGATTTGCCGGCGGGGATACCGATCTGTATGGGTATGCATTCAATGATCCTGTCAATTGTACGGATCCTTCGGGGTTATCATTTTGGGGATCATTTGCCGGTGGTGTTGTGACCGGGCTGGCTACGGGGGCTATGGTCGCCGGTGCTGCTGCGGGCGCTATATTACTGGGAGTTCCGGCAGTGGCAGTCACATCCGGGTTAGTCGCTATCGGAGCAATCGGTGGCATCGCAACCGTCGCCAGTATGGTTGCAAATCCGTCTGCTGACAATATAGGTTTCAATCTGGGCGCACTGACAGGAGGTGCTGTAATCGGAGGTTTTACCGGAAGATCTCTTGCATGCAAACTCAGCCCCCCGGAACACCAACCTGCTCCGGGATGGGCAGGATGGAATCCGCTAAGAGATATGCAGCAGATATGGCGTTTTAATACGAACGAGCCTATTGGGGTACAACTTAACAATATGATGAATACAGGTCCGAATCCGTTGAATGCGGCAGGCGATGTTGCCTTCGGTGGATCCGGGGCCGCAAGAAAGGAGGAATGACACGATAATGAGATCATCACTGTCAGACCTTATTATAGGAATAGTGACCGGTTCGTTAGGGGGCATTGCAGGAGCGACGTTAGCACGTCTTGCAGGTCTTGAGCATTTGTTGCTGTTTATGTTCTGGGCATTCGCCATTCCTGCCCATTTTGTGATCACACCGCTGATTTACCGCCGATTTCATCTGCGGCCGATGCTGGTTCCCCGCTGCCCTCGTTGCAAGGACAGGAACCGCTGGTTCTATTATGAAAAACGCAAACCTGACTGGCCGCGGGATGTTATCATCTGCTCCGTCTGCAAGAATGCTCTGGAGCTATGGTATGAATTGCCTCAGGATGCACATGTTTCCGAAACCATGCCGAGTTTCAGACTGGTATGGCCGCAATCGTGGGGGCGTTGGCGTATTATTTCCTCCGGTGATTCCAAGTGATGGGGAATTGCCGGAAAAACCTTTGCCTACGATGCCGATGACCGGATGCTGACTGCCGGAGATGCGTCTTATCAGTATGACCTTGACGGCTTCCTGACCGCGAAGACGAAAGGGACGGAGATCACGACTTACGATTATTCCTCCCGCGGCGAACTGCTGGGCGTAACATTGCCTGACGGAAGGAATATCGAATACGTGCATGACCCCCTCGGCAGACGCATTGCCAAGAAGGTCGGCGATGATATCGTTGAGAAATATCTGTGGCAGGGGCTGACACGGCTGCTTGCGGTGTATGACGGCGCCGACAATCTGCTGATGAGATTCGAATATGCGGATGCCCGTATGCCTTTCGCCATGACGATGGGCGGTGCGTTGTATTATCTCGCTTACGATCAGGTCGGCACGCTGAAAGCCGTTGCAGATTCGTCCGGTAATGTGATAAAGAGGATTGAGTACGATACTTTCGGGAACATCATCTCCGACAGCAATGCGGCGTTTGCCGTGCCGTTCGGCTTCGCAGGCGGCTTGTACGACAGAGATACGGGGCTTGTGCGCTTCGGCTACAGGGATTACGACCCGGAAACCGGACGGTGGACGGCGAAAGACCCGATTGGATTTGCCGGAGGAGATACCGATCTTTACGGGTACTGTGTGAATGATCCGATTAATTTGATTGATCCGACCGGTGAAAGTTTTGATAATTCCGAACTTGAAAAATTTGAGCAGGAAATTGAGCAAAGAAAGCGAGAGGCAATAAGGTTTGCGGCACAACTTGGTCTTAGCTTTATATTTGACTATATAATGACACCGGGAATAGCTGGCAAAGCTTCCGCCCCAAAGAGAGTGACTAATCCTAAACATCATCCGAATTCGGCATGTCCTGAACCTAAGAATGCTCAAGAGCTTTTTGACAATTCTATCGTTGATAGTAACGGCGTCCGCTGGGCTGAAGATTCAGACGGAACAATCCATCGTTTTAGCAAACCAAGCAACGGCGAGTCTCATTGGAACGGATCCGCCGGCGGAATTAAGCCGATCCGTAAAGAGGACATCCCTATCTCAATCAGGAAGGCATTAAATATAAAATGATTATCGGCGATCCGCATATCTTTGCTGTTGAGTCCATAATAACCCAAGTATATAAGCGGCTGAGCTTTCTGGCGTTAGGATTCTTTGTAATACATGTCAATGGTGTATGTTACGGAGTGCGCGAACATGACGCTACAATGTTGGCTTGTTCCTTCGCCGAGGTTAAACGGCGGATTATCTGTCGTGGCAGACATATTGCCGATTTCGCTGAATTGAATGCCGGAGAGATCGCCGGCGCTTTTCGCAGTGCCGTTTATGCAGCCGCTCAGGAAGAAAGCTATTTCGGAAGTACACTGTCTGAATTTCGCAGACATTTTGACCGGGATGCTAATGCTTTATTGTGGGCACCTGACGGCGACGCTGCTTTCGATGACGGCAGCTACGTGTTGCAATTTGATGTAGGGGATCGTGTCCGCTTGATCGCATTTAAATCAGACCAAGATAGTTATGACCCGGCAACGCTATCCGAGGTATGGATGCCGCTTGAACGATTTTATCTGTTTCTTCAACAGTGGCATGACTCGTTTGAAGCCGAACGGAGGCGGCGTCTGTCAGACATGGGGGATTCGGCAGTTCACTAGGTCGGGCTGTATTTTTTGGAGCTTTCGCCGAATATGCTGGATATGGAGCAGATATTCAGAAGCGGCTAAACTTATCAGTATGATACCCGCCCTTACGGGACCCGCACATATCAGGAAGTAAACGGAGTCGGCAAAACGCTGACTTACAGCGACGAAGATCATCTCCTCACGGCAGGCGGCACGGCCTATCAGCATGATGCCGACGGCTTTCTTGTCAGCAGAACGCAGGGGACGCAGCTCACGGCATACGATTATTCTCTCCGGGGCGAACTGCTGAAAGTGACACTGCCCGGCAAAACTGTCGAATATGTCCACGATCCGCTCGGAAGAAGAATTGCCAAGAAAGTCAACGGTGTGATTGCAGAGAAATATCTTTGGTCAGGACTGACAACGTTATTAGCCGTTTATGATGGTAATAACAATCTCCTCATGCGCTTCGAATACGCCGATGCCAGAATGCCTTTTGCCATGACAGCGGGCGGTGCGACTTATCATCTTGCCTACGATCAGGTCGGAACGCTGAGAGTTGTTGCGGATGCCTCCGGGAATGTGGTAAAGAAAATTGAATATGACACATTCGGGAACATTCTCGGCGACAGCAATCCGGCTTTTGCCGTGCCGTTCGGGTTTGCGGGAGGATTATACGACAGGGATACGAAGCTCGTGAAATTCGGTTACCGTGACTACGACCCGGAGACAGGAAGATGGACGGCGAAAGATCCGATACTGTTTGCGGGCGGAGATACGGATTTGTACGGGTACTGTGTGAACGATCCGCTCAGTTTCACCGATCCCCGGGGAACTGTCACTGTGTATGCAGGGCACGGCGCATCTTTTTTTATGGGAGACGGAGGATTTACTGACTATCCGGCCGGGATAAATACGACAGTAAGCAGCGGATTTATTTTTTACACAGAACAGCGCGGAAACTGCAAAGAACCGCTGTATATGACATACGGTGCCGAATCTGATCCGGACTCGGCACTGGGAGGAGGGGCAGATACAGGCTGGGCTGTAGGATTTATGACGGGTACCCTAAATGATTTCAAAGGAAAGGCGACAAACCTGACAGTCAGTGTTATATGGATCGGAATCACATTTACTGTCAATGATGCCGGAGCATGGGGATTCAGTGCCTCATGGGGCGGCAAGGGAACCGGGTTCGGATATTACATGAATGAGACGAACACAGTGACTTCCGGCCCGATAGGTCCGTGCCCGCAGGAGAACTGCCCTTAAACCTGAAACATCTGCCGGCCCGCGACGGATTCCGGGACGTTCCGGATCCGTCGGATCACAATCCGGAATCCCTCATGGCCGTATTCGGAGAATTATCATGATCTTCTATGGATTGCTTATCTTGTTGGTCATCGAACAGATTTTCTGTTTTCAGACGGGTTCTTATCCTTATCGCTACGGAATACCGGTAAAGACTGTTCATATCCCTGGTCTGAACACATTGTTCTGCCGTCCGGCAGACATAAAAAGGAGCAAATATCTGGCCGTTCATATAAACAATGAAAGAAAAGAGATTTATATCCGTTACAAATATCCGGGCGGATATCTTCTCAGCACAGGAGGTCCCCGGTTCTTTCTCGGGCAGATAAAATACGAAACTCCGGACAGACTGAGACTCAGAGTAGGTCCTGCCACCGCTGTCTTCAGCCTGTGCTATGTCACAGCGATGCTGTCTTCCGGAAAGTTCGTTCCTATTCTTCTGGTTTTTCTGATGGTAACTGTGCTTGGAATCTGGTTTTACCGCCGTCTGATCAATGCGGTTGTCAGCGCCGTCCGGGAAAATAGGGATTTCCGCTCCTGACAATTAGTCAAAGATAGTGTGCCGGCCGGAGAATACTGTTACGGCAGTCAAGGTAGGGTGGGCAAAAACGAAGTGTTGCCCACCAATTCCTGCTGATAAGTCACTGAGAAGTATCTGTGGGAAGGGCTGACACGGCTGCTGGCAGTGTATGACGGCGACAGCAATCTCATCATGCGCTTTGAGTATGCCGATGCCCGTATGCCGGTCGCAATGACAGCCGGCGGCGTGAAGTATTACTTGGCGTATGATCAGATCGGCACAGTGAAAGCCGTTGCGGATGCCTCCGGAAATGTGCTGCTGAAACGGCAGTATGACTCCTTCGGGAATATCCTCAGTCAGGAAAGCTCTCTTCCCTTTGAAGTGCCTTTCGGCTTCGCCGGCGGCCTGTACGACAGAGACACCAAGCTGGTAAGATTCGGGTTCAGGGATTACGACCCGGAAACGGGGCGGTGGACGGCGAAGGATCCCATTAGTTTTGCAGGCGGGGATACCGATCTTTACGGCTATTGTCTGAATGATCCGATTAATGGGATTGATCCGTTGGGGCTTTATATAGGACAATATCCACCACCACCCCCTGGATATAATCCCGATACATGGACTGCACGTCTAAATTCCGGAGGTAAGTGGGAATTATATGATCCTGATACTGGACAGCGTTGG
>DYRK01001134.1 GCA_020718785.1 Desulfatirhabdium butyrativorans
TTCAGCCTTGCGGGTATGGAATCGCTCGAACCCAATTCTCCGGAATTCATTGCCGAAGCCCTGAGACGGGTTCAGTCTGATTCCGAACAGGGTCATATCATCCTGTCCGACAAAAGCGAAGGCGCACGTTTCAAAGGACAGCTCGGCTCCGGCAAAGAACCGGAACGCAATTTCGGCATATATAAAGGACAGAAATCCTTTGAAATGACTCCCGGAGATACCTTTGCGACCGTACTGGTTCCGGATTCAACCTTTGCGGCACTTTCCGGAAATACGTCAGCAGTCCCGATTTTCTCGCTTGCCTCATCCAATCCGGATCATGAGATGTATTTCGGACAGATGGCAAAAATCGAAGACATCGGCAATGCCTTTGTATTCGAAGATATGGCAGTGTCAGGGAGTGACAGAGATTATAATGATCTGATCGTGCAGATTACCGGCGTCACCGTATTTGCTCCGACATTGGACAACCCGGAACTCGGCTTCAAAGAAGACTGGCGGAAATCGCAGAATCCGGTCATTCCGCATATCGAAGTCTCTCCGCCGGATTCGGATACGCTCTGGATGACGGTCACGCTGAAATCTCCGGCTGATCTTTTTGTCTATGACCCGCAGGGCAGAATGATCGGCAAAGAAGGCGGCGAAATTCCGGGCGCAACATTCGAGAGAGATGCAGACGGACATCAGATTGTCTCTCTGCCGAAACTCGAATCCGGCGAATACCGGGTCGTACTCCGGGCAGTCGGAGACGGCGGTCTGTGTCACCTTGAAATCAAGGGATATCAGGGAAATGAAGAACTTGTCTCAGAGGAAAAGCCCTTTGTTATCGGAGCGCATCAGACCTTTACGACGATGATTTCGGCGGATGACTTCTTTGACAGCACTACGGTCGCTTTCTCTGTCCCGGATATTTCCGAAGACGGAGCCGGAAATGCCCTGACCTATGATTTCGACGGAAACGGCAAAATTGACGATGACGACATCATACGGCTGACTTCGCTGTGGAATAAAAAATGCGGAGACCCCGAATATGACCCCTTCTTTGATCTGGACAACGACTGCGCCATAACCGTCAAAGACATTATGGCGGTTGCCGGAAGCGGCGGAAATCGCTGATCTCTGATTCGGTTCCCGAAAGGCGGACAGGCTGATAAAGCCTGTCCGCCTTTTTTTT
>DYRK01000413.1 GCA_020718785.1 Desulfatirhabdium butyrativorans
AATTGTTTATGCATAATTCATGCCAAGAAAAACCAAACTTGAAGTATAATATATGAGCGGATTCTTGAAGAAAATCAGGGATAAATATTTTACTCGTTCCCAAGCCGGGGCTTGGGAACGAGAAAAGATTCATGAAATCAATATGAAACAAGGATAAAATGCAGATCATCACATTGAATATTCCCGAGGAAATTCTGATAAACTACAAGAGTCCGGATGAATTGAAACGCGTCATATATGAAGATGTTGTAGCGAAAGAATTCGGAAAGGGAAATATTTCAATCCGGCAGGGAGCCGCAATGCTGGGGCTGAGTTATGAGCAGTTTATGACCGATTTTTTGGGTTCCCGGGGGCTTTCTTTCATCAGCGGAACATCCGAATCGCTTGAGTCGGAATTCAGACAGGAAGATATGTGGCTGGATGAACTTTTAGGAAACGGAACATGATAGTTATCTCTGTGAAAGCAATTTTGCAGGCAGTCGGAAACTGCTGGAACAATTAAAAAGCGGTAATAAATCGAGAACATATTTAATAGATCAGGATAATTGAAGACTATGCAGGAAGAAAATAAAATCAAGTTATATCTTGATACGACAATACCGAGCGCATACTATGATACTTCAAAGCCTGTAAGACAGTTAATCACACAGAAGTGGTTTGAAAATGAGGCATCATTATACGATCTGTATATATCTGTCACAGCGATTGATGAAATTGACGAAATTATAAATATTGTTAAAAAACAAAATATCAGACAATTGATAGTTGACTGTGATATAAAAATTCTTGACTTATCGGAAAAAGCTGTGGAGTTGGCAGATGAATATATGAGTAAAGGAGCAATTCCAAAATCTGAACCTGAAGATTCTTATCACATAGCAATAGCTTCTGTAAACTATCTTCATGCTCTGGCATCATGGAATTTCAGACATATTGTGAGTGTGAATCCGATAAGAAAGATTCATGAAATCAACATGAAACAAGGATACCCGGTAATTGAAATCGGCTCATTGGAAATATTCGGAGGGTCTGAATATGGAAATCTATGAAAACAGTTACACTGAAAATGAGGATAAAATGCTGTGGGAATTGCATGAAATAAGACATAAATTGCATAAGGAAAGAAAAAATAAAACAATAGAAGAAATAAACAGAGAAGCGTTGAAAAAGTATTCCGAGTGGCTAAAAGAAGCGGCTATGAACAGGAAAAGCTCATAATCCTGTTTTAATCGGAATCATATTATGGAAAATCAGGCAACTGCTATGACGCAAAATCAGCTTATTGAGACAATTATAAGTATGAAGGATGAAGCTTATAAAAAATATAAAGCTACTCTCAAAGGTATTTTCGGTTCTTATGCCAGAGGAGAAGCCAAAGAAGACAGCGACATTGATATATTGGTAGAATTTCAAAAAAAACGCAACATTATTGGATTTGACCGGTCTTGCCAATTTTCTTGAGGAAAAGCTGGAACATAAAGTTGATATAGTTTCTCAGAATGCTGTCCGTGAAGAAATCAAGCCTTATATTTATAATGAGATATTATACCTGTGAAAAGAGACCATACACTTTTTTTAAAAGATAAGGAAGGCTTATGACTGCTGAATCCGTCTCAGGCTTTGCCGCAGCCATGTTCATTCTTGCAATCACTCCGGGACCGGGCGTATTTGCGGCGATCTCTCAGGCACTCTCTTCGGGATTCCGCTCGTCCCTTGAACTGATTGCGGGCATTGTATCCGGAGACATAGTATTTCTAATGCTGGCAATCTTGGGATTGTCTGCGCTGGTTCATATACTCGGGGATTTGTTTTTCATCGTCAGACTCGCAGGCGGGCTTTATCTGATAAGGCTCGGATGGAAAATGTTTACTGCAAAGCCCGCAGTTTCCGACACAAAGACAGAACGCGAAAAATCAAGCGGCACACAGAGATTTCTCAGCGGCTTTCTGATTACTCTGGGCAACCCGAAAGTCATACTGTTTTATGCCGGTTTTCTGCCTACATTTGTGGACTTGACCTGTCTGAAAGCTTACGATATTCTTATTATTGCCGGACTGATTGCCGTCATTCTCACAGGAGTGATGAGTGCCTACAGCTATTCTGCCTCACGGGCCCGGAAATTCTTTGCCGGCGGGAAGTCTTTACGGAATCTGAACCGATGCGCGGGAACAGTGATGATAGTGACCGGGATGCTGATTGCAATCCGTCAGTAACATATAGGGTGTTTGAAAAGTATATTCAGTCCCTGCGGGACAAAAAAAAACGGCCGGCTGCTGCTTTTTTAAACACCCTCCGGGAATTCCCTGTCAAAAGCCGAACCCTATCATTGTCACATCATCTTGTCTTTCCATATCGCCTTTATGGATATTGAAGGCTTCAAGCATCTTTTCCCGCTGTATGTCAAAGGAGAAGATGACTGTTTTCCTTCAGCAGTTCTCTGAGCCGCCGTGTACCGAGACGGCTGACCTTATTTCCGGCAGTTTCGCTCAACTGATCCGCGAATCCGTCTGTTGCCATATAAAACGACATCCCTTTTTCGACAGCAATCGTGTGGTTGGTGAAATTGAAACCCAGATCGGAGCGTCTGTAGCCGATGCTCTGCCGGCCGCCTTTGATGACACGGACTTCATCTCTGTGAATATAATACAGCGGCAGTTTCGCTCCGGCAAAGGTCAGACTCAAAGGCCGGCTCTCACTTGCCCTAATGTGTTCTGCCGGGAGTGTATAATTGCTGTCCGGCATCCGGATGCAGACCACCGCGGCATCCAGACCGTCATCGGAAAGCGCGTAGTCCGTATCCTGCTGAAGAGAGTTCTTGACAAAAAAATTGAGCTGTCTCAGAATCTGAGCCGGGTCCCGACAGCCCTCATCTCTTATGATTTTTCTCAGTCCGAAATCCGTGATCATGGTCATGAATGCTCCGGGAACGCCGTGTCCCGTACAGTCAATTACCGCAAGGATAAAGCCGTCTTCGGAGGGATGGGTGAAAATGAAATCTCCGCCCACAATATCTCTGGGCATCCAGATAAAAAAGCTGTCTGAAAGAAATGATCTGATATTTTCAGGGTTGGGCAATAAGGAACACTGGATCATATTTGCATAGCGGATGCTTTCTATAATCCGGCGGTTTGCTTTTTCTGCCGCGTCAAGCGTCTCGTTAAGCCGGAGATTGATCTGATGGTATTTTCCGACAGAGGCTTTCAATGCCTCATTTGCCGTGTTCAGTTCGGAAGTCCGCTCTGTCACAAGACAGTCCAGATGATTCATGGTTTTATTGACTGTGCCGAGCATCAGATTGAACGCTGTGGCAAGCTGCCCGAGCTGCGGATCATCATGAACAGGCATTTCCGCCTCGAAATGTCCCTCGGAAACAGAGCGGATGGTTTTCACGATTTCAGCGATAAGGGTGGAGCGGAAAATATCCCTTTCCAGCAGGTCCTCGTATTTGCGTCTGAGATCATCATAACCTTCAGGAATATTTTCTTTTTCATGGATAAAAGACTGTGCCGGGGATTCATCCTGTTCCCGCGGTGAAACCCGTGCTGCCGAGCTTTGCAGAATTTCTTCCAATGATTTTTTTCCGTCAAAGTCGGATCCCGGATCTATGCGTGTTTTGGCAAAGATGAGAATCCGGCGTGTCTGATTGATAAAGCAGGCATTGGCATGATTTTCGGCGCATTTTCCGCACAGAGATTCGACAGCTTCGAGTGCTTTATCAAGCTTTTCCGGATCATAGCGCGTGTCATCTTCGGGAAGACGCACGATCACGAAATCCGACGAGACCTGCCGCTGATTTTTCACAAAATTCAGAAGAATATCAGCCGAGAGTTTTGCCAGCACCGGAGTCGGTTCGTTTGCTGCAAGCTTTTTAACCATCTGGTGCGCCTTGAATGCGTCTTTATGACTTCCTACCGGCATGTTGTTTATCTTTTCTGCAAAGGGTCAAAAACAGGAGGAGTGCAAAAATATTAATTTTAACGTGAGTTTTCCTCGTTCCCATGCCCCGGACTGGGAACGCATCTGCGCCCGGAGCCCCGGCTTCGGTCCGTCTTCCGTCACGGGAAGCCGGGGAACCTCCCCGGCAAGTGCGTTCCCAAGCCGGGGCTTGGGAACGAGAAAAAGCCGGGGCTTGGGAACGAGAAAAAGCCGAGGCTTGGGAACGAGAAAAAGCCGAGGCTTGGGAACGAGAAAAAAGAATAAAACATATCGAACTCACGTCAAAGCATCAAATCGCCGCGCATCTTCAAAACCCCGTAGCTGCGCGCCAGACTCCGCTCAAGGTCGGAAGAAACATCCATGCCGATATCCAAGGTTGCGAACATAGCGGCTGCCGGGGCAAATACATGCGTTTTCCCTTTTATTTCAGGATATCCGACACGTTCCAGCGTTTTATACAGCCGTTCCCCTTCTTCTCCGATATTTTCATACCATCCGAGTATCTGTTTAAGCAGCGGAATAATATGTTCCGGGCGAATGCCGGAAACCAATTTCAAGCCTTTGAAATGAACCGAACTGCTCGCGCCGCCCACAAAAACATCATAAGCTTCCTCATTCCCGATCAGCCCGATATCCGAGCAATGGGATTCCATACAGTTGCGCGAACAGTCGGAAATGGCAATTTTGACATCGAATTTCGAGGGTCTGCCGAATAAGGCTTTGTCTGTTTCCAAAGACAATGCCAGCCCGTCAATCCCCTGGGCCCATTTGCAGAGTGCGCCGCAGCATCCGCGGATGTTCCGTATCCCGCGGTGAAGGACTCCGACTCTCAGTCCTACGGATTCCAGTTCAGCCTGGACCGTCTCCAATTGTTCCGGTTTCAGGAGCAGGACAATCCGCTGGGCATGGGTCAGCTTTGCCAGCCCCGCGCCCTTGCCGGCAATTTCTGCGATTTTGGCGATCTGTGCAGTATTCAGAAGTCCCGCAGGACAGTTCACAATGGTTGCAAACGTGCCGTTTGTCTGCCTGAGACCGATGCCCCACTCAGGTTTTTCAGTGTCATCTTCCCCGGAATCTCTGTTTTTCAGAAATTTTATCAGCGGCATGATGTAACGGTTATCCAAAGCCAGCACCCTTACTGTGACAACAAAAATATCGCTGTCTGTTTTCTCGCAGGCAAGAACCCTGCCTTTGATCTCGCCTATATCGCCGAAGGGAAGTTCCGCACCGAAAAAAACCACACTGCCGATCTCAGGCTCCTCGTCAGAACTTACAACAACAGTGAAAGGCTCATCAATATCTATCAGTTCGTCTGCCAGACCCAGCATCCCGTTGTCCAGCATAAGGTTTTCAAGGATAATCCTGCTCATTGTTTTCCTCCCATAAAAACGTGAACGTAAACTTTCAGAATGTCTTTCTTCGCGGAAGCAACGATTGTTTTCATATAACAGAGGGT
>DYRK01000414.1 GCA_020718785.1 Desulfatirhabdium butyrativorans
AAATCACTTCCGAAAGAGGATTTTTCTCTTAAAACCGGAGAGAAACATAAAAAAAGTGTTACTGTGTTCTGCAATCTGTCAGAACCGGCAGCAGCCGGATATGGAATAAATTTCAGTCAGAAACTGAATAAAATTTATCACTGCTTGTGCAGGACTCCCAAAACCGGAAAATCACTTCCGAAAGAGGACTTTTCTCTTAAAACCGGAGAGAAACATAAAAAAAGTGTTACTGTGTTCTGCAATCTGTCAGAACCGGCAGCAGCCGGATATGGAATAAATTTCAGTCAGAAACTGAATAAAATTCATCACTGCTTGTGCAGGACTCCCGGCTTTATTTCCCCTCCTGATTACTCCTTTCACCCAATTGACTTATACCTCTGTTTTTATAAAATGCTCAGTATAAAAAACGGAGGGAATGATTATGACTTATATTGGAGAAGGAATTGTCGGTATTGGAGCGGTGGCTATAGCGGCATCAATCATTTTTGTTATTTATGTGGTTATCGTTTATTCTAAGCTGCCGAAAAAATAATGAGAATGAACAGCGTGAACCGCCGAAGCATTACTATTAAGATATTTTGAAAATTGCTCGGTCGTTTAATCCGAAAAGACTGATCACTCCTTACGCATAGTCCTGAGCTTTGCCAATTCCCACACATAATCATAGAGATGAAGCCCTTTGCTCGCCGCTATGATTTCGCCGTCATTTACGCCGATTTCCTCTGCCATATATTCTTTCAGAAGCTGGATAGCTCCGAGGTTTGCCGGAAAGCCGTTCCACAAATCCCAGCTTCTGAAATATACCATGAAATGAAGTTTTCCGTAACGGATGCGCGTATCAATTCCGCGAAGGCAGGGCGGGTCTTTCAAATGGATGGCTTCGGGATTTCCCACAGTCATATATGCCTGATTCGTACCGTGTCCGTAATTTTTATACATACGGATGACTTCCGCAATCTGAGGCTCCAGATACATTCCGTAAGTATAGTCTTCATTGGGCTGCTTGCCGGCAGTCATCAGATATGGGAGATAATTTTCGATATATCCGTCTGCCACAGGGTTGGGAATCCCCAGTGCAGGCGGTATATCAGGAATGAGCGGACGGGTTCCCGGGTATTTTATGTGAACCGTGATGTAGTCGAATTCGAGGCGTTCCTGTCCTTCATAGCTCCCACGGTCAATCACGTAGCGGTGTCCCTGATCTATGATGTGATACACGCACTGGAACCATGCGTCCGGGAGGTCTCTTGCATCTATGACTATAGGATTCAATGTGTTCATTTTTAATTTCTGTATAGCTTAACAGACTAAGTTTCTTAAAGAAACTTAGTCTGTGATGTAGAAAATTCAGGTTGTCGGCGTACCGGTCAAATGTCCAATATGCTGACCTCAAGGGCATTGTTCTGAATAAATTCTCTCCGGGGTTCGACCACATCTCCCATGAGCAGAGTAAAGACTTCATCTGCTTCTACGGCATCATCCACCTTTACTTTCAGCAGAACCCGCTTTTCCGGGTCCATGGTGGTCTCCCACAACTGGCCCGGATTCATTTCACCCAGACCTTTGTAACGCTGTACAGAGATTCCCTTTTTCCCTTCTTCGATGATCATCTGAAGCAGCTTTCTCTTATCTTCGATGACAATCGGCCGGTCCTCTTTGTCTTTGCCGAAAATCGAAAAAGGCGGATAGTCAAACTCGGAGATTTTCTTTGCCAGCACTGTAAATTTCTGAAACTCCGGCGAGAAAATAAGTCCGGTGCCGATTTTTACCGGTCTGACATATTTCTTTGCTGTGTCTCCGGCCATGCCTTTAACGGGAGGTGTCACCGTCATTTCATAGATTCCGCGTTCCTCATTCCATAACAACTCGCCGGTTTCATAATCCATGCTGTTCAGCGAATCTTTTAACGCCGACATTTTTTCTTTATCCTGAAGAAATGCTTTGTCTCCGATCTCCTGCCGTACCAGAAATTCCGCAAGTTCCGCCCGGATTCCCCGTCTTTCCAGTTTGGACAGAACGGAAATATATTCCGCAAGATCGCCGAGGAAAAGATAAAGTTTCTGATCGGCCAATACTGTCCCCTTCTTCGAGTTTTTCAGATTTCGCTGACCGCAGATCCGTTTCAGAATATGTTCATTGAATTCCGCTTCGTCTTTGATATAGACTTCGCTTTTCCCCTTGCCCACTTTGAACAGAGGAGGCTGCGCGATGTAGAGATATCCCTTGTCTATGATATCAGGCATCTGCCGATAGAAAAAGGTCAGCAAAAGAGTTCGGATGTGTGCGCCGTCAACATCGGCATCACTCATGATAATCACCTTGTGATACCGCAGTTTCTCGATATTATATTCCTCTTCACCTACACCTGTGCCGAGCGCGGTGATGATATTTTTTATCTCCTCGCTCCGCAGAATCTTGTCGAACCGCGCTTTCTCTACATTCAATATCTTTCCTTTGAGGGGCAGAATTGCCTGAAATCTCCTATCCCTGCCCTGTTTTCCCGAACCGCCTGCACTGTCGCCCTCCACAAGGAAAAGCTCGCGCTCGGCAGGGTCCGAACTCTGGCAGTCCGCAAGTTTGCCCGGAAGCGTTGAGTCAATCAGAGAGCCTTTGCTTCTGGCAAGGTCCCGCGCCCGTTTTGCAGCATCTCTGGCTCTGGCGGCATCAGCGCATTTTTCAATGACTTTCTTGGCAACAGCCGGATTTTCTTCAAAAAATGTGCTGAGTTTCTCGTTGATGACCGATTCTACCAGTCCCTTGACTTCACTGTTTCCCAGTTTGGTCTTGGTCTGTCCCTCGAACTGGGGAGACATGAGCCGCACACTGATGATCGCGGTCAGTCCTTCGCGTACATCTTCGCCGCTGATTTTTGCCTTGAAATTCTTGGGAAGATTTCCGTTTACCGAAGCGTACTGATTGATAGTACGGGTCAGCGCGGCTTTGAATCCGATAAGATGGAAACCTCCTTCTATTGTATTGATATTATTGGCAAAGGAAAACATTTTCTCGGTAAAGGTGTCATTATACTGAATGGCCACCTCGACCTGAATATCTCCTTTTTCTCCCTGCATGAAAATCGGCTTGTGCAATGCGGTATTATGTTTGTTCAGATATTCGACAAATTCGGAGATTCCGCCCTGATAGCAATACTCCCGCTTTTTATCCGAGCGTTCATCTTCTATTTTTATTTTGATGCCTTTGTTGAGAAAAGCCAGTTCCCGGATTCTGCGGTTCAGTATGTCAAAAGAGAAATCATCCGAATTCAGGATTTCCGTGTCGGGTCTGAAATGAATTTTGGTGCCGCGTTTGTCCGTTTCGCCGATAATCTTCAGTTCGCTTGCTTTTTTACCCTTCTGATATGTCTGATAGTAAATCTTTCCGCCCGAGTAAATTTCGACTTCCAGAAACGACGAAAGGGCATTGACTACGGAAACGCCCACGCCGTGAAGTCCGCCGGAGACTTTGTAGGATTCGTTGTCGAATTTTCCGCCGGCATGGAGTTTGGTCATAACTACTTCTAAGGCAGGCACTTTTTCTTTTTTGTGAATGTCAACAGGAATGCCTCTGCCGTTGTCCTCGACGCTGACCGTGTTATCCGTATGAATAGTGACGGTTACGGTGTCGCAATATCCGGCCATTGCCTCGTCAATACTGTTGTCAACCACTTCGTAAACCAGATGATGAAGTCCTTCGACATCCACATTGCCGATATACATGGACGGGCGTTTGCGGACTGCTTCGAGTCCTTCCAGAATCTGAATATTATCAGCAGTATAAGTTTTATTTTCGTTCATATCTCACTTTCCGTTTTTTGTCTTTCATAAAATACCTGATATCCGGAGGAAAAGCAGATTACGATTTCTTTTGGATTAAAGATATCAGGCATTTTACAGTCTGTTTGTCTAATTTTTCCTTGACATCATTCATGGAATTATAGGGACGATTGCTTATTATTGCTTTAGTTCTCTCTGGTCCAATTCCACTAATTTTAGGCAAACCTAATTCTTCTTTATCGTTCAGAAAATCTAAAAAAGCCTGCTCATCAGGTAAAATCGGAATCGGCATTATGGGTTTTTTCTTTCCTTTGACTCCGTTAGTGTTAATTGAATCCGATAACTGTCGGAATGCTGCCTTTTGTTGGTCAATTTTCTGACTAAAGGTATTTTCCAAGTTCACTATCTTTTGGTTAAGAATCTCTATTTTATTCAAAAGATTTGTCACATCTCCGCCGGATTCTCTACCTATCAACAATTTCAACAGATTGAGTACAGTTTCCTCTTTTTCACCGATTTTATCAACTTTATGTCTGATATCATCTTGAATAGACAGCTTTTCAGTTGGTTTAATCACATGATCAGATGGCGGTGTCAGCACTGGATTTTGTAAGGTTTGCAATTGGTTAAGAACTATTTCTTCAGCCTTCGGAGAAATAACAAAGGCATTGACCATTTCACCCTTACGCGGGTCTTTTTCACGCGCTCTTACCGCAGCATGAAATTCCATGTCACCTTGAATAACTACATAGCTCTCGGGACCCGTAGGTTTTAAGATCAGAGGCTTTGACAGACCGTTGCACTCCAAAATCGAATCCGCCAATTTTTCTACTTCCGCTTTATCAAACTGCTCGACAGGTTTGGAAGGCGTAATACTTTTGACATCCACTAAAAAAAATCTCATTTTGTCCTCACTGAATTTTATTCAAAACTTCTGCCGCCAAACTTTCAAAATCTTCTGCTGCCTGTTCTGCCGAAGGGTCGGATTTAATATCACAAAAATCAAAAATTGATTTGGGATCGGGAATTTCTACATCTCCCTCGTTTTTAGTTCGACTCAGACAATTGGAAAGCGGCGTTCTCTCGTAAACAATACTTTCCATCAACGGCAGATGATGACGCTCAGAGATTACGTTTCTCTGTTTCGGAAAAGTATGCTTGAGAAATTGAAAATTCGTTGAAATTTTAGAGGGTAATACACCGATGAGAACTAAGGGATCGCGGGCAATAGCTTCGCGATATTCGTTTACCTGTTTGACAAAATTTTTGACATTGTTCAAGCCCTGATTGGCAAAAGGCTTCAAATCCGAAGGAATAATCAGATAATCCGCGGCGATCAGAGGAATTTCTGCGTACAGATCGCGTGAAGGGGGCGTGTCTATGATCACAATGTCATAATAATCTTTTACTTGTTTCAGTTTGACCAGCAGTCTGGAACGGCTGACAGCGATTTTATTCAGCTTGTCCTGATGTTCGATTAAATTGATATGTGAAGGAATAACATCAATTTCCGGGGTATTGAACCCATGGGAACGCCGCACGATATCCGGAATAAAATTGAAATCTCCGGATTCGAGCAGGTGAAAGACATAGCTCT
>DYRK01001135.1 GCA_020718785.1 Desulfatirhabdium butyrativorans
GGAAGAGAAGATATTTCGCAGGGAAGAGAGCGGGATAAAGATTTGGGGGATGTAAACAATTTTTTAACATATTGACAGAAAAAGTTATTTATTGTATTTTTTGGGGGATGAAAAATTAAAAAAGCATCTGGGAGAGGATATATGACAGAAAGAATTCTCACATTACCCGTAAGTATAGAACAGATTGCCGCGGTGATAAGACAAATGAATCAGACGGATCAGAAACGTCTCCTCAGTCTGGTTCCGGAGTTGCAGCGGGCTGCTTCTCAATCTCATGGTCCGAGAACCGAAGAACAGGCGCGTGCCGGCATGGAAATATTGCGGAAAAAAGTTTTGGAATCTTTAAACGGTCAGCCATTGTCTTATGATGAACCTTTTGCCGGGAACATGACACTGGGACAGTATAATTCCCTGTCAGACAAAGACAAGTCCGGCCTGTGGGATCAGTGGGAAGATACGGATTTGACAGAATCGGAAGAAAAGGAGGTCAGGTCGGATGCGCTGTCTGCTGGATAAGGTGACTGCCCGGCACACCGTTCAGGGCTTACTCAGACTGGCTGAAAATCGAAATCCGAGCGTTGAGGAAATGTTTGCGCTTGATCTTCTTTCAAGAGTCGGGGCTGAAGATATCCGCCTGTTTATTACGCCGCCGACCTTCAATATTCTTCAAAAGCTGGCAGCGATGCCGAATTATTCGGAACTTATTCATATTTTTCTGAATCAGACAGAACTTGCCCTGCCGTCCCGCTATTTCAAACGATGGTCACGCCGTCTCCGTGAATTCGGATTCACCAGAGAAGATTCGGCGATTCTTGCTTTGGCAAGCTTTGGAACAGACAAACAAGGCACCGTAATGGGTATGGGCTTTGTTGCCACATTTGATCAGCCGATGATGAATCACTGGTTATCTGAGGAGAAACTTATTCGGAAACGCTTTTCAGAAATGAAAAAAGAGATTCCGGCACCATATTGCAATGCCCCGCTGCCTCAAGTGCTTCGTCCTGAGCAGATCAATGTCTAACTGTGATCACAGATAACCGTTGAATTTGGATGAAGAAGGAAAAATTAAAAAAACACCAAAGGAGATATGAAATGAAACGATTTGATAAGGCTTATGCAGGGTTGATTTTCTTTGTGGCGATGGCTGTTTTTTCTTTTTGGGGGC
>DYRK01000032.1:0-13985 GCA_020718785.1 Desulfatirhabdium butyrativorans
TGCCTTTCTTTGAATACTGCTTTTATTTCAGGAAATCTTTTCAGAATTTCCTGTCGGACTGACAACAAATTTAAGTGGTGGGGCGGCTTATCTGCCCCGACCGGCGCAACGATATCGTCAGATTTTTTCACTTATTTTTCAATGTATTTTGAAAATCCATTGCTCTTTTACTTATTTCCTTTCCGCTTAATCCGTCAAAAAGATTCTCTCTCCATTTTGTATAATCGAATTTTTCCCTCTGAATAAGAACAATAAATCTTTCAGTTTCAACCATTCCGAGATTACGGTTCAATATTTCAAAACCTGACATCTTTATTTCAGAATCAGTTCTCATTGTTAAGCCTCCCACTCAATTATGAAATTTACAGGATTTATTATTTTTATTTCTGAGCGTTCTGTCATCTTCTTCAGAATGCCTTTATCCACCGTTAAAAAATATTTGCATTGTAATGAAACCGCACATGCAATATGCAAAGCGTCAAGAGGTTTCAAACCGGCAGATGTCAACTCTTTCATTTTTAACAAAATTTCCTCTGTTTCATTAACAAATGAATCAGCCGTTTCTTTCCATCTTTGAATCTCAACCCGTCTTTCTGAAAAAGGATTGGCATTGTTTTCAAAATCAAGAAGGTAAGACCAGCCCAACAAAAGATGCCCCGATTTGATTTTCTCCTGAATACCCAATTTTGCTTCCGTTTCCAGTCGTATAGTCAGTAATGACTGGTCATCAAACGGTCTGTTGAAACAACAAACATCAAGATAAATTTTTACTGTTTTTTCAGGTTGATCTCCTGATACATTACGAATGTGTTGAATGAATGAATCGCTCATTCTATGCCTTCACGAATCCTTCCCTTAACAAACTCTTTCAACTTTTTCTCAATTGTAACGCCTGATCTGACAACCCTTTTTATCCTTGGAACCAGTTATTAATAAGCAGTTTTTTTCCGGCTGACATCTTAAAAAGCGTATTATCGGGTTTCCGGCTGACATGAAAAATCGGATGTTATACGGAATGCAACTTTTGCGCCCTGAGTTCCGACCGCAAAGTTTCCTTCTGCTTTCAGAATATAAAATTTCCGGGCATATATCTACGCCATTATTCCACTCTAAAGAATCAAAAACCACATGAACGGTATTAAACAGGTTTTCATTTTTCAGATCGGCAAACAGACCTGTATGAAGATACGGTTTCAAATCGAAAATTTTTTCTTCATTATTCTCAAAAGTTATTAATATTTCGTAATCTTGCAAAGGCTTGGCTTTTTTTACTCCTATATACATAAAATATCTCCTATTTATAATTATACTGTAAAAAATGCTTATTGTAGGCATAAAAAACACACCTATTATAAATATTTCTTTTGATATTTCCGTAAGTAAGCAGTACGCCGTCAAGGAGCTATAAGCTAACCGGCGGCGGTAGCCATCCAGTTGATTGCCGATTATGCTACGAGAACTCAGCGTTACGAAAACCATAACGATAAGGTAAACAGCATCCCGATAGGGCTATCCGCTTGACCGTTTGGTTAGCGATATGGTATTAGGAAATTAATTCAGTTCATTAGCTAATTTTTCTTTAATTTTTTGTATCTGTTTATTTTTATCAGTACCATAGACAAGATATTTAAAACTGTCATTCAATTTGGTTTTAATGTCTTGTTGTGCAATATTTTCAATACGTTTGATTGTATTTTCAATATCCTCATTTGATGCTTCGCTTAGACCCTGTTTTGCATCCTCTATTTTTAAAGTCTTTAATATTTCAACGATTTTTTTCATAAAAGGTTCAACAAGTTGTTCTAATACCGCATGTCCGTAGCAAAATGATAAAATATCTTCTTCATGGATTAAGTATTCTTCTGCTAATCGTTTTTTTATTTCAGGAATATCATCTGTAAAAATTGAGTCATACCAACTTTCATTATCCATCACATTTTTAAGAGTTTGCAATGTATCGTTCACTCTATCTTTAATATTTTGATATAAGATATTCTCATCTCCAATGTTATCGAATTGAGTACCTTTAAAACTAAAAATCTTTTCAAATGTTTCATTTTTTATAAGATCATCAAACTGATTGCATTTATTTTCTTTGAAGTAGAACCAAACATAAAACAGAGGGGAAACCTTTAGGGAAATATTTTTAAATAAACTCTTAAAATCATAGGTGTTGCGAGTTATATCTTTGCATATCTCATTTAATGATAAATGATTGCACTGGAAATTTTCTTTACTGTAAACAATCGTATTGTAAATATAGTCAGCAAGATACCAAACATTAGAGTCGTATAAGTATTCACAATCACTGTCAATGCAAATAATAAATTTTTTATTGACAAAATTTTTAAATTTTGTCAATATATTCTTTCCGCGTGTTCCTTTTGGAACAGGGTTGGGGAAATCAATTTTATCTTTTAAATTCGGTCTGACGTTTTCAATAATACACTCCCACAATCTTTCATCGTAAATATCTTCAACCAATACAGAAAGATAACGTCCTAACCCAAAAGCATCTGCTTCCATTCTTTCAGCAGCCTCTTTGTAAACCTGATCTTTCGCCATATTACCTTTTAACATTTAATTTATTTAAGTAGATATCATTGGTTTTTACTCCATAATAGTTTCGCACTTCTTCAAGTAATCTGATTTCATCCGTATTTTTTGCTTTCCCAAGCAAAGTGCTGAAAGTTATAATATCAGGATACAATTGCAGTTCTTCTTTGGAACTTACATCTTGAATAAGATCAATGCCTTCTTTAACATTGCTAACTTTTTTAATTAAAGTGTTAAGCGTTATATCATTAGGCTTAACATGAGATAATCGAGTATACTTTTCGGCTTCCATTAAATCAAAAATCTCTTTTGCATCTGTATAGCTATTAAGTTTGGAGATAAGAGTTGTAAATGTTATTACATCAGGATAAACCTTATTCTCTTTAAGAAAATCTAACAATTCAATACATTCATTTTTTGTAAATGAAGTATATGCACTGATTTTGCGATTAAATTGATAAAGTCTAGCTGGTATGCTTCCTGAAAAGTTTTTAAAATCAGTCGTTATTCTTTGTAGACGCCCTTCTGATTGCGTAGTTTTTTCTATTAGTATAGTAGGTTCTGTTACCAAATCCGAAGTTGATTGAATTTCCTCAATCCTTGTTGTTTTTTCAATCCAGCCTTGATAATAAACAGTTGGCGAATGGGTTGCTATAATAATTTGGCAATTTGGATTTATCTGTCTTATATTTTTAATCAAACTCCTTTGCCAATCAATATGCAGTGATATTTCTGGCTCGTCCATCAATAAAATATATTCTTTTCTGTCTTGAAGTAATGTTGTTAATAAGATAATCAGTATCTGTTTCTCGCCGGATGACAGATTCTCCGGTAAAATTGGTGTTTCAACACCTGTTTTTAAAAAATGAAATGCCTTTTCATCAAATGTTTTTTCTGTATGATCAAATAGTTCAGTCAGAACCTTAATAAATATGTTTTTTGTTTCATAGATAGCTTGAATTCTTTCTAATTGAGTTGTTCTTGTTGCCTTATCATCGTTTTTAAATGCTTCTTCAACTTGATTTGATAAATCTCTTTGATAAGTAACAAATTCAAGTTTTAACTTATCAAGTTGGTAATCAAGCAATGTGGTATTTGGGTTTAAACTTTTTTCAACAACATCAAAGGTGCTAATCAATGTTGTATTCAATTTATAATGGGTGATTTCCATATTCCCCGTTATGCTTCTACTTTCACTATTAACTCTGATTACAATATCATCTTCTAACTCAATAATTATTTCATCAATAGGGTCAAACAACCTAAAATTCAATTTGCTGTCTTCGATGGACAATATTGCTTCGTTAAGCATTTGTAATATTGTTGATTTCCCTGAACCATTTTTGCCAATCAAAACATTTGCATCTTTATTGAGTGTCCATGAAAAATCATTTCCCCACAAATTTTTAATTTCAATTTTTCGTATATACATAGTCTTTTCCTATTCATTATGTTATTTCAAATTGTTGCTAACCAGTGATTAAGTAGTTTCCAGATAGACGGAAATGCAAACTTCATGCCAAAAATCGCCCTTTCACTGCCGAATTTTTTCTGTCAAAGTTTTGCGCCGTAATTCTGACCGCAAAGTTTCACTCGGATAACTCTGCGGTCAGACAAAACATTTTCATTCCGACTTGGCGGGCGATTCGGCTTCGGGTTTGGGAGCCTCGGTTTCAGGCTTGGGAGCCTCGGCTTCAGACTTGGGAACTTCTGCCTCGGGCTTAGGAACTTCGGTTTCAGACTTGGCAGGCTCGGCTTCAGGTTTCTGCACATCGCTTTCAGACTGAGGAACTTCGGCTTCCTCTTCCTTAACTTCTGCCGGAGGCGATTCCTCTTCCTGAATCTCGCCGGTTCCGTAATCTTCTGCTTCTACGTCTTCAGCTTCGGCACCTTCTCCGCTTTCAGTCACAGCAGCCGGCGGTTCGACTTTCACATCTGCACCTTTCGGCGTTTCAGCCTTAGGAGCATCAGTCTTTGCTTCTTCTTTTTTTACTTCCTCAAGAAAAGCTTCGGAATTCGTGACGAGATTTTCATATTTCCATTTCGGAATCAGATATGTCCAGGGACTGATTTTCTCATTCAGTTTCTTTGCATTATCAGCAAGTTCGGATTCCTGCTTTTTCCGATCTTCATCTTTCTTTTTCCGTTCCTCTTCTTTCTTTGCCTTATCTTGATCCGACAATTTCTCATCGCCGGCATTATCTTCGGCTTTGACTTCCGGAGCCGTATAGCCGACTTCTACTTTGAGATAATATTTCTCCGCATCTTCCGGCACTGCAATGCCCGGATATGCCTTGTAAACCGTGCCGTCAAAGAGATGATATTCAAGGCACAGAGCCTTGTCCGATCCGGTTTCTTCGGCTTTTTTTGCAGGATCGGCAATATCTTCTGTCCGCAGAGACGCAAGCACACCCAGCGCGCTGCTGATTTTGGCTTTCCTGATCTTTCTGCCTGCCGGAATTTCTGCGAGTTCGGCATCTTTTCCTTTTTCCGGACGTTTCAGCGTATAGACAACTTTTCCGCTTTTCGGATCCAGACAGACAACTTTTTCGACATCAGTCGCCTTGACATCTGTCAAGTCTTTGTCAAGCCATTCTGCTGCTTTTTTATCTAAAGATTGAAAGCTCTTATCCACCAGATAAACAGTAGTATCCTTTGCAAGCATAACATACTGACCGCCGCCGGCACCTGGTGCAGACATTTCTCTCGGCTTTCCGACAATGAGATCGGCCAGCACTTTCTTTTCCTTGCCCTCAAGTATGACTCTGACTCCTTTTTCCTCATTCGAGACTTCTTTTTTATCCGGGTCTTCCAAAGCAAGGCGGGCAAGTGTATCTTTTTCTGCCTTGAAATTTCTGCCGACTTTTGCTTCTTTCAGATTTTTGACAAAATCGGTGATTGCAGAAAAATCAGCAGGATAATTGAACCTGTTTTCAAGCACCCAGACGGTTTCTCCTTTTTTCAGACTCACCGAATTTTCAGCACTTTTGACAGAGAGGGAAGTAATCTCATTCATCGGAAAATCGGACAGAAGAGGTCCCCCCATTTTTTCCTGTTTTTCTGCAGTTTCGAGCTTTGCAGCCAGATAAGCGGTACCTCCGAGAATACCGGCAATCAACAAAAGAATGATAAACGATTTCAGTTTCATAAAACTCTCCCTCTTTTTAAGGAGGTGAGGGGTTAGTGGTGAGAGGTCAGAGGTTCTTCACCCCTCACCTCTGACCTCATACCTCTCACCTTCTCTTTTTTCAATTCATTAAGCTTTTCTTCCGACGATAGAGCGCATAAAGGATTCCGGCAATACTGACGAGAAAAGGCATAAGAAAGATATTATAAAACTTTATTCTGCTGCCCAATGCCTCTATATCTGCTCTCAGATTTCTGCGGACATCCTTGAGTTCTTTATTTACACGACGCTTTTCTTCCTGAAATTTCTGGATTTCAGCTTCCTGCTCATCACTCATGACAAATCGCTGAGACGCGTCTTTTTTCTGCTCGAATTCTCTCAGCTTACGATTGGTGTCATCTGCCTTTTTGACCAATTCCTGTTCCTGCACCATCCATTTTGCCTGAGCTTTCTTTTCAAGCTCGTCAACCTGAGTAAAAGGTCTTTCGAATTTTCCTCGGGACCTGATACTTATGAGGTCTTCGGTTCCTGTGAGCATTTCCGCAGTATTCAGAAGAAAATTGAGATTATCGTTGAAAACCCTTGCCATGTTGAATCCCAGAAAGTTCTGTCTGCTCACGTAATAACTGTCAAACAGCATGTCCGCATCGCCTAAGACAATTATGGCAGATTTCTTCTGACCTTCTTTAAGCGGTTCGGATTCGTCCTTTTTCTTATCAGGCGAATCTTTGGGCTTGTCCTTTGAATCTTTCTCTTTGGGCCTGCCCTCGGGAAATGCGGTTTTGAATGTTCCCCGAACCTTGACAGCAAGATCATAGCGTTCACCCGAAGCCTTGAAATCGCGGCGCAGTCCCTCTGCTCCGAAACGCGCCCGGAATGCCTCTGTGAGCGAAGAATTTTTGCTGGATTTTATCAGGGATTCATACTCGAAAGAACTGTCCGGCAGCTTTTCGATCACTCCGGCTACGGGAAAAAGCATTCCTTCAAGCTTTGCTGTAGTAATATTGTCGGCGTTGAACGATTCGTTTTTCACAGATATCCACAGCGGATTATTCTCCACCTGATTTGCCTGATTCCTGAGCCGTGTCGCATAATCGAAATCAACCAAGACTTTGCCGCTGTCCATTTTGATTCCCCATGCCTTGAACAATTTGTCCAAAGACGAGGGCTTGGGCATCCCGTCGGGAGCCGGCGAACTGTCCGAAACAGCAGTAGGATCAACATAGACAATGACATTTCCGCCTCTTAACACATACTGATCCACGGCATACTCAAGGATTTGGCTGATATCTTTGGGATGAATCAGCATCAGGAGATCAATATCGCTGTCAATGCTGTCCGCGCCGGCACCGATTTCATTGACCTCGTAAGTTTTTTTCAGTTCCGTTACAAAAAGCCAGGGTTCCGCGCCCTGCTGCTGATTCTGCATATTGAACATCATGGGCGGCTGTCCCATGACCGGAAGGCTGCTGATAATGCCGATCTTGCGTTTTTTTGAGGACTGCACTCTGGAAATAATCCGGGTAAGATCATACTCCAGATGTTCTTCGCGCGAAGGATCAAGCGTGGGAATGCTTTCTTCCTGATCCTCTGCCATTGCCGCAAGCCCGAAATAAATCCGCTCACCCGAAGGAAGGGGAATGGGTTCGATGCCGTATTTGCGCGCCCAGTCCTCTTCGTCGGAATCTGCCTGGGTATTGTATTCCTCGATTTTGACCTTTCCCCTGCTGTATCGCTCGTATTCGGACAGGAAATCAAGCATCCTCTTGGCATAGTTTTTGATATGGACAGGGGTGGCGATATTGTCTTTGGTGTAAAAAACCTTTACCGTAACCTCTTTTTTCAGCTCGGACAGAATTTTTCTGCTGCTGTCGGAAAGAGAATACAGTTTATCCGAGGTAGTATCCCAGCGCAGATTCACGCGGGAAAAAATCAGATTCAAAATCACAAGAATGAAGAGAATCAGCGCGAGTCCGCCTGCTGAGAAAAGCGATTTCTCAAGCCCTTTCTTTCTGTCAGACATATTTCCTCCCTTTTAAAGTAGGTTGGGTTGAGGTACGAAACCCAACATTAATTACAGTGTCGGGTTCTCATCCGATATGGTGTTGGGTTTCGTACCTCAACCCAACCTACGAAGGCATTTTTTTATGATGCTTTCCGGTTTTGAATGACAATGCCGTTGGCAAACAGTTAAAGCAGGTTGGGTTGAGGTACGAAACCCAACATTTTTTTTACGCCGCTTTCCGGTTTTGAATGACAATGCCGTTGGCAAACAGCATAAATGCCATCAGCGAAATATAATAGGATAAATCCCGAAAATCAATTACGCCTCTTTCAAAAGAGACCGAGTGGGTTAAAACGCTCATTCCCGAAACCAGATTCAGCAGCCACAGCGGCGCCCATCCTGATAGCACATCGGTTACAGGCGGATATCCGGCAAGAATGAAAAACAGGCAGATAACCACTGATATGATGAAACTTATAACCTGACTCCGCGTGAACGAGGATGTCATTGCCCCTACGCTGAGAAATGCACCCGCGGATAAAAAACTCCCTATGTATGCACACAGAATCGGTCCCATGTCCGGCTCACCGAGATACATAACCGTGATCGCCATCGGAAAGGTCAGCAACAGGGCAATACCGATGAAAACCCATGCAGCCAGAAATTTTCCGATAATCGCTTCTCCCACGGTAATGGGGAAGGTCAGCATAAGTTCGATTGTTCCCATACGCCGTTCCTCAGCCCAGAGCCGCATGGCAACTGCCGGCACAAGAAACATATAAATCCAGGGATGCCATTCGAAAAAACTTCTGAGGTCAGCCTGTTCCGCTTCAAAAAACCGGCTGATATAAAAGGTGAAAAATCCGACCAGAAGCAAAAATATTACAATAAAAACATAAGCAACGGGCGAGCCGAAATATCCGGCAATTTCTCTTTTGAAGATAGCCCTTATATTGTCTGCCGCTTCTTTTGTTCTCATAACTCCCTCGTGTTATTCAGGTTCGGGGTTTGAGGTAAGGGGTGCGAGGTTATTTTCACCCCGAACCCTTGCCTCTCACCCCGAACCTTTCATGTTGTGATATTCCGGAAAACTTCGTCCAAACGCCCCTGTTCCACAAACAGGGACTTGATTTCATACTTATTTTCAGACAGAGCCGCGATGACTTTGTCTGCAATGGGCTGATTTGCATCTTCGGGAAAAATCCGGACTTTGAATCTGTCGGCATTTTTTTCAAGAAGCTTTGCGGATTTCACGCCGGGAATATCCTTGACAACAGCCAGAAATCCTTCGGGATCGGGATTGCGGAGTGTGAGGGACACGGCTCCGTGAAGAGAGGAGCGCGTTCTGAGACTTTCCGGGCTGTCGTCGGCAATGATGCGGCCCTTTGCAATGATAACGGCACGGGTACAGACCGCGTCCACCTCGTCCAGAATATGGGTGGAAAGAATGATGACCTTTTCCGCGCTCATCTTGCGGATCATCAGCCTGACTTCGTGTTTCTGATTGGGATCGAGACCGTCGGTAGGTTCATCCAGAATCAGATATTCCGGATCATGGAGAATGCTTTGGGCAAAACATACCCTTTGTCTGAATCCTTTTGACAGAGTGCCGATGCCCTGAAATTTTACCTCTGACAAAAAACATTTTTCAATGGTTTCTTCCACTTTCTTTTTCCGGTCCGAACCGGAAAAGCCCCTGATTTCCGCGCAGAAATCCAGATATGAAAAAACCGTCATGTCCGAATACACCGGCGCGTTTTCAGGCAGATACCCGATTTTCTTTCTGGCTTCGATGGAGTTTTCAGTAATATCTGACCCGCCCACCGCGACAGTGCCGCCTGACGGGGGAATAAAGCCGGTAATCATCCGCATTGTGGTGGACTTGCCGGCGCCGTTGGGTCCCAGAAATCCGAGTATTTCCCCTTTTTTCACCGTAAAGGAAATATTGTCAACCGCTTTCCTTGCACCGAAATACTTTGTAAGATTTTTGACCTCTATTTTATGCAACTGTCGCTCTCCTCCTCTGCGGAATCGTAGGGGCATGTCGGCGACATGCCCTGTAGAAATACCGATCTTATTAAAATGGTTTCCCTCGTTTCCACGTTGCGTCGATTGTTACCTTAATTAATACTCTCTTTACCCTATTGACATGAACCGCCCGCCTGAGCGATTATCCCTTTTTTGTATGTCAGGATGAAAAAATCAAACCTTTACCGCAGATTGAAAATCCGGTACGGCTGAGTAAATGCCGCGGTTCGGATATTCTCCTGTTCCCGCGTTGCAGCGTGGGAACGGGATTTTTTTCGTATCAGCGGATTTTTTATATATTCAGAACTTTAACATGTCATAAACAATGAAAAAAAAATGTCCGTAAGTTTCCTGAAAACAACTAAAAAATTATTACTTTTTTATTATTGTCAAGAGCGATTTTTTATTTTATTTATTCGAAACTTTCTGATATACAGACAGGTTTGATATGTCTGATGTAAAATAATATGTGTCATATAAAATCAATCGGTTACGATCTCCGGCATTGAAGATTGTCTGGCATCGGGGGTCTGATTTCATTATGGAAAAGGAAAAAGAATGGGAAACGGGGACCTGCCTGTCAATTCTTTCAGCAGGCTGTGGAAATTTTTTACTTCGATCAGACTGGCAGTGGTGGTTCTGCTGTCGCTTGCCGCAACATCGGTTATCGGGACAATAATCCCGCAGAATGAAAACCTTTCTGCATATCTTCATCAATACGGTGAGGTTCTTTACAGAATTTTTTATGTACTCAATATTTTTGACATGTACCATTCGCTGTGGTTTCAGTTCCTTCTGCTGCTTCTGACTGTAAATATCATTGTCTGTTCAGTCGACCGGCTTTCCGCGACATGGAAGATCATATTTCCCGGAAAAACAACGCTGACTGCATCCAAGTTCGGAAAATTTTCCGAAAAAACGGAATTTACGGTTGACAAAAAACCGGAGCAACTCAAGGATATTTATCTTTCCTTTGTTTCAGGCATATTCGGAAACAGCCGGATCGAAGATACAGCATGTCCCGCGGAAAAAGGCTTCTGCCTTTTTGCCGAAAAAGGACGATGGACACGGATCGGGGTTTATATTGTCCATATCAGCGTGATTCTCCTTTTACTGGGAGGATTGATCGGCTCTATATTCGGATTCGAAGGCTTTGCCAACATTCCCGAAGGCGAAGCCGTGAGTCAGTTTCACCTGAAAAAAAACAATGAAATCAGATCGCTGGATTTTGAAATCCGCTGCGATGATTTCGACGTGAGCTTTTATGATTCCGGCGCGCCCAAAGAATACCGCTCTGCCCTTACTATTCTTGAAAACGGCAAGGCTGTGAAACAAAAAAGCATTATTGTCAATGATCCTCTCCGCTGCAAGGGAATCAGCATATTTCAGTCTAACTACGGAATGCTTCCTCCAAGTCACCTGACATTGAACATCACAAGCAATGAAACCGGCATGGTTTATACTCAGAAAGCCGCGGCACAGGAGCCTTTCGATCTTCCGGAGGGAATGGGAAAATTTGTGATCAGAGATTTTGACACCTCATATCTTTTTATGGGCAGAGATATCGGAGAAACCTTTGTCGGAACCCTGACGCCGGCAGGCGAAGAACCGGCTGAGGTCATTATTCCGCTCAAATTCCCGAATTTCGACAAAATGAGAAAAGGCAGATGTCTGATTTCCGTAGCAGACTACGAAGCACGGTATTTCACAGGGCTGCAAATCACGAGGGACCCAGGGGTATTTGTTGTCTATAGCGGATTTGTGTTTATTATTATCGGCTTTGTCATAACATTTTTTCTGTCCCATCAACGGATATATATTCAGGTCTCTGAAAACGGAGAAAAAAGCATTGTGTCCGTAACAGGGTCTGCCAATAAAAATAAAATAGGAATGGAGAACCGGATCAAAGCAATATCCCGGAAACTGTCGTTGGTCGGGTTGCGGCACGAACCCGGTCGTAGGTTGGGTTGAGGAACGAAACCCGACACAATAAGATCAATCTTGCCGTGAAAACGAATGCCGGGTTACGGAACGGAACCTGACCACGGTGCTTTCGGTTTTGCAATGCCGATGTTAAACAGTTGGGTTTCGTGCCTCTACCCGACCTACCTTCTGAATGGAGGAAAGTGCAATGGAATGCCCGAGATGCGGAAGTAAAAATGTCACATATTCACACAGACGAGGGATAGAAAAAGTCCTCCGTTTTTTTTATCCCAGCGAGCCTTTTCGCTGCAAAGAATGCTGGACCCGTTTCTGGAAGGCAAAAAATAACATCAGGACTGTGCTTGGTGCAGTGGCCGGGCTGATTATCGCGGGGGCGGCAATTTATTATTTTGCCTTTCCGGGAGCTAAGAAAGATGAGCCTCAGCCCCTTCCGCGATCCGAACCGCCGGCCGTAACAAAATCCATTCCGCAGAAACAGGACACTGCGGCTAAAGAACCCGGTATAAAAGAAGAGGATATGGGAGCCGGGGATAAGATGCCGGTCACGCCTGAAAAGCAGGAAAAGACCAAGCCAGTGCCGGAAAAACCCTCTGTGCCGCGGGATCAGATATCCAAGTCTCCTGAAAAACAGGAAAAAACACCGAAGGTTGCGGATTCTGGCGGTACTATCCGGAAGTCTGTGGCCCCGCCGCCTCCCGTTTTGCCGGATACTGCCAAACCACTTTCCGAAGAGCCGCTTCCGGTCAAAAGAGGATCCAAAACACCCGCGGCAGAAATATCGCAGCCTTCATCTGATGCTGTGCCGAAACCTGATGATGCTGCCGGATCCGAGCAGACTCCTTTGAAAGTGAAGCTTGTTTATCGGGCAGTGAAAAAGGTTCTGTCGCGTGATAATGACGAAGAATTTAAAATGATACTTTCAACGGACGGTCCCATCCGGAAATACAGCCGCTTTGCCCTGAATCCCCCGCCGAAATTGGTGCTGGACATTCCGGGAAAATGGAGATATCCGGGCGATACGGTGCTGCCTGTCGAAAGTGACATAGTCGAAAGTATCCGCGTCGGCGAACATTCGGACATGCTCAGGGTGGTTATTGATCTGAAAGGCAGAAAAACCATGATTCCCGCGATTGAAGAGACAGAGGACGGTCTTGTTCTGATCATAAAAAAATAGCTGTACATCTTATAGAAAAAATGGTATCCGGGAATATCTTAGCCATACGACTGTACAGCTGGTTTGAAACCCGCTGTACGGATTCGCGGAAAAGGAAGTTTGAAAAAACATAAGGGGGTGATAAAAAACGGACTGTATTCTGAAACACGGTATGTTAATCCGCGGGCAGAAATAATCTGCCGGCGGAAACAGACATTATGAAACTTGCCGGCAATCTGTGCCGGCGGTGTTCACTTCAACTTCAACACCAAAATAACGGAGAGATGAAAATGGAAAGAAGTAAAGAATTTTTTGTTTTCTGTATGATGCTGATGCTGATGATCCCGGCTGCTGCGATGGCAGGAGCGGTTCCGGATACTGGGCAGACCGTGTGTTATGACGATCAGGGCGTTGCTCTGAAAAGCTGCCCGTCCAACTGTACGAACAAAGATAAGGACGGCAAAGATATCCAGTGCGCCCGCACTTATTACGCTGAAGACGGCAAGACCGTTCAGAAATACTACAATTCTGAAGGCAAAGAGGTCACTTATGTATGGACCAAACGTTGCTTTGACGCCAGCGGAAATGAAATAACCTGTCCGGCTCGGGAATGTTATGACAAGGCGACGGCAGGGGTGAAAATAGATTGTCCCCAAAAATGTTACAACAAGGCTCCCGCATCCGGCGGTACCGAAATTATCTGTCCCGGACCCGCTGAAAAAGGGAAAGCTGAGGCCAATGACTTTTACGGTCAGGACGGCAATTACACCATCAACACGCGTTCCTACACAAAGCTGGCTACCGGCGGAAATCCGGCTGCCTCAACTGCAACCGAATGGCCCATGGTCAAAGACAGCAGAACCAATCTGGTCTGGGAAGTGAAAGAGGCGGGAACCGCGGATTTGGGTAAGCCTTCCAGAGGGACTAACAAGTACGCGTTTAGCAATATCAAGACAGATTTCATTGACAAGCTGAATTTCGTCGCAACCGGAGGCTATAAAGACTGGCGTCTTCCGACTGCCAGTGAACTAGCAGGCATTATAGATTCCGGAAAATCCGCACCGGCGATCAATGCTGATTCCAAAACCGGTTATTTTCTCAATATGCAATCCGGAAATTACTGGACTTCTACAGAATCCGGGACACAGGCATACGCGGTGGATTTCAGCGAC
>DYRK01000032.1:14085-15167 GCA_020718785.1 Desulfatirhabdium butyrativorans
TTACTGGACTTCTACAGAATCCGGGACACAGGCATACGCGGTGGATTTCAGCGACGGCAGCCTCAAACTGGTGGACAAAACAGTGTCGGAAAAAGCAGCGGAATATTACGCCATTGCTGTACGGACTGTCAAATGACGGTGTATCATATCCTTTTAACTTGTAAAAGAGATGTTTTAATCTGAATCTATAACGGAGGTTGTCATGTTGAAGAAATGGATATTCCTGTGTCTTTTGATACTCCTCACCCCGGTATTGGCGATGGGTGACTTTCTTGATAACGAAGGCGGCACAATAACGGATACGGTTACGGGCCTGATGTGGCAGAAAGCAACACATGCCACAACCATGGACTGGGAAGGCGCGATGCTTTCCTGTGAAGCGCGTATATTTCCCAACACTGATGTATATACTGACTGGCGTCTGCCCAGCAGAAGCGAACTCCATTCGATAGTGGCCTATGGCAAGTCCCCTGCTACAGATGCTCTGTTTGCTGTCGGCGCGGAAAGTGATTATTACTGGACATCCACCACCTATGTCAAGGACGCAAAAATGGCATGGTGCGTCAATTTCAAAACCGGTATCATCGAGGCAAAACTCAAAACAGAGAAACATCACGTTCGCGGAGTGCGCGGCGGACAGAATGAGGCTACGGGGCTGATTGCTGTTTCGGAGCCCCAGCAGACTTCGGCTTGGCAGATCGGACGCGTGATGCCGATTATATGGACACTAGGGGCAACTAAGGCAACTGTTCCTGTTAAGATATCGGTTTCCGATGACGGCGGCAAGACCTTTGACAAAACCCTTGTCGAAAGCACCCCGAATGACGGAAGCTATATCTGGTGGAAAGTCGGAACCGCGGACAACGGAACTGCCATGGGTCTTTCCGAATCGGAAAATTATGTGCTGAAAGTCGAGCCGACAGACGGAACCGCAGGAGCCAACGTTCAAGGCTTATTTTCAATCGCTGCGGGCGGCACCGGCGTTCCGGGCGATTATAACGGCAATGATAAGCTCGATCTGGGAGACGGTGTCGGCATTTTGAAAGAACTGACCCAATAAATGCTTGCCGGAGGAGTGCGGA
>DYRK01000032.1:15267-21083 GCA_020718785.1 Desulfatirhabdium butyrativorans
GGCGCGGTCTGGGCAAATTCCGCATGGGGAACCTACTGGTCATGGGATCCCAAAGAAACATGGTCTCTGATCACATGGTTTATCTACGCGACCCTGCTGCACGCCCGGCTCATGCGGGGCTGGAGCGGCAGACGGATTGCCTATATTTCCATCGCAGGGTTCATGGCGGTCCTTTTTACCTATTTCGGGGTGAATTTCTTCCTTTCCGGTCTGCACAGCTACGGTCAGGGATGATTTTTTCTTGACAAGAAGCGGAGATGAATGTACACACTCCCAAATTATTTTCGGCAAGGGGATACTATGATGAGTCGTTATTATCTAACTAACTGAAACCATTAACTAAAAAGGCTTGACGGAGTGTTCATGAGCGCATCAGATGACAAAACAAAACAGCATTCCGCAGATGTAGGCGGAGAGTCGTCGGGCGGGTTTGTAATCCTGTTCTTCATTATCGGATTTGTGGCGAGCCTTATGGCAGGCTGGATTCTTTTTCCCAAGCTTTTGTACTCCCAGAAACAGCAGCCCATCGCCTTCAATCATGCCCTGCATTCGGGTCTGGTGGATTCGGGATGCGAAAGCTGCCACTTTTTCCGCGAGGACGGGACATATTCCGGGGTTCCGAAACTTGCCCAGTGTACCGGCTGCCACGAGGAAGCTCAGAGCCAGGATCCCGAGGAGATCAAATTTGTGGAAGAATATGTGAAAAAGGGAAGAGAAGTACCCTGGCTTGTTTACTCAAGACAGCCGGACTGCGTATTCTTTTCCCATGTCGCGCATGTCAAAAACGGCGGGATGGACTGTGTCACCTGCCACGGACCCATCGGCGAATCCGAAAGTCTGAAACCTTACGAAGCGAACCGGATCACAGGCTACAGCCGGGACATCTGGGGTAAAAACATCGCGGGTCTCAAGAAAAACACCTGGGATCGCATGAAAATGGATGACTGTTCCGAATGCCATGTGAAAAACCGCGTCAAACAGACCAGTGTCCAGACAGGAAAAGAGGCGTGTTTTGTGTGCCATAAATAATTGAAGAAGTGAGAATTGGGAAGTGAGAAATCACATTTCACGAACCACTGATTCTGTTATAGTAAAGCGGGTTTCGGACCCGCTCTGCAAAGGGGTAAAAATTTATGAAGATAGGCAGAAGATGTTTCTTGTCATTTATCGTCGGAGGTGCCGCGGGTACAGCGCTTTCGCCGTTACCCTATAAGCTGACGGATGACCTTTCCATCTGGACTCAGATGTGGCCCTGGACGCCGGTACCTGAAGACGGGGAAGTCAGTTATGTCAATTCCTCATGCAGTCTCTGTCCCGGAGGATGCGGGATTTCGGTACGGAAAGTGGAAAACCGTGCAGTGAAAATCGAAGGCATGAAAGGGCATCCGGTAAACGACGGCGGTATATGTATTCTGGGTCTGTCAGGACTTCAGCTGCTTTACGGTCCCACTCGGGTCAAAACACCGCTCAAACGGGTCGCCGAAGGCAAATGGAAAAAAATTTCATGGGATGAGGCTGTTGCGGAAATCGGCAAAAAGCTTGCCGATCTCAGGACCGAGGGCAAATCCCAGACTCTGGGCTGTATTGCAGGCTCAGATCGCGGAACCGTTTCCCAACTGCTTTTCAGATTTCTGAAAGCTTACGGTTCTCCCAATTTCATGACCCTTCCCACAATGGAAGATACCTACGCGCTGGCTCTGAAAAAAATGCAGGGAACAGACAGCGTTGCCGGTTTTGATATTGAAAACTCCGATTTTATCCTGAGCTTCGGCTCCGGTCTGATAGACGGATGGGGATCACCGGTGCGAATGTTCAAGGCAAACAGCGCGAAAAAAGGAAAGACGGTTCAGATAGAACCCCGTCTTTCAAACACTGCTGCCAAAGCGGATCAGTGGATTCCGGTGAAACCGGGAACCGAGGCAGTTCTGGCCATGGGGCTGGCGCATGTGATTATCAAAGAATCTCTGTACAAAAAAGACTTTGTCGCCTCGTACACCGAAGGCTTTGAAGGATTTAAGCTTGCGGCTGAGGCATATCCGCCTGCCGCAGTTGCAGAAATCACCGGCGCAGATGCAGGCGATATAGAAGCTTTGGCAAAAGCCTTTGCATCCGCGTCCGCTCCGATAGCTGTCTGCGGAAAAGGACAGGGAAAAACCGCGGGCAGTTTAGATGAATTCATGGCAGTTCATGCACTGAATGCTCTGGTCGGAAATATCAATGCCAAAGGCGGCGTTATGGCTTTGCCCAAACCGGATTACATTAAATGGCCCGAGGTGCAGCCCGACGAAGTTGCCGCGAAAGGCTTGCAGACTCCGCGGATTGACGGTGCAGGCTCTGAAAAATATCCGCAGGCATTCTCTCTGCCCAACCGCTTTGCAGAAGCTGTCATTTCGGCTCCGGAAACTCCTTTGTCCGCGCTGTTCATATCATCGGATGCCAATCCCTGCTACACTCTCTCAGATGTCGCTTCGGTGAAAAAAGCCTTTGCAAAAATTCCGCTCAAAGTAAGCTTCTCTTCTTATATGGATGAAACCGCGGCTCAAGCCGATTTTATCCTTCCCAGCCATGTTTATCTCGAACGCTATGAAGATGTGCCTGCCTGTGCAGGGATGTCCAGACCGGTTATATGCCTTTCAAAGCCTGTGGTTTCGCCTCTGTTCGATACCCGCAATACCGGGGATGTCATACTTGCTCTTGCCAAAGCTGTCGGCGGCAAAACAGCGGAGGCATTTCCCTGGGAAAATTACGAAGCCTGTCTGGGACAGACCTTCGGGGATAAGTGGGAAAGCCTTAAAAAAGAGGGATTTATTGTATCGGACGCAGCGGTTCCCGGATGTGATGCCGCGTTTGCCACAGCTTCCAAAAAGCTGATTTTTCCTGCTCAGTCCTGCAGGCTTCCGGCAATCGAGGGCGATGAGAAAACTTTTCCGATGGTACTTGTCCCTGCCGATTCCATAAGGCTTGCAAACGGCAGTATCGCAAATCCGCCTTTCCTGACAAAGACCGTGGGAGATGATATTCTGAAAAAACAGGATATTGTCGTTGAGATCAATCCCAAATCGGCTTCATCCCTTTCACTGAAAGAAGGGCGTTACGCTATGCTGATTACGCCCAAAGGAAAAGTAAAAGTCAGGGTTCATCTTTTCGAGGGAATCATGCCCGGTGTGATCGCAATGCCAAGAGGTCTCGGACATACGGCTTACGACAAATACATAGCCGGGAAAGGTGTAAATTTCAACGAACTTGTCGGACCCGTGGAAGACCCTGCTTCGGGTCTCGATGCGGTCTGGGGAATCAGAGCAAATCTGAGCAATGTCTTGATATGATTGAACAGTAAAACGCCGCTGCTTAAAAGATGCAGATCGTTTTATCAATTCTCAGTCTATGGTTGAACAGTAAAACGATTTTGCAAATCGTTTTTTCAATGAGGTCCGAATGAAAAAAGAAGAACACGGTAATTCCAAAAAATACGGAATGGTCATAAATCTGGACAAGTGTACCGGATGCGGGGCATGTATGGTCGCGTGCATGTCGGAAAACAATGTTCCCTTCAAGCCGGATGAAAGCAACAAATTGGACAGCATCACCTGGATGCGCGTTTACAAGCTTACAAACGGCCAGGCTTTTCCGAAAACAGAACTGTGCTGGCTGCCCCGGCCCTGTATGCACTGCGAAGGATCGCACGGTCATTCGCCCTGTGTGTCGGTCTGCCCTGCAACTGCCACGGATTACAGCAAAGAAACCGGAATTGTCAGCCAGATTTACACGCGCTGTTTCGGATGCAGATACTGCATGGCAGCCTGTCCCTATCATGCGCGGTATTTCAACTGGTGGGATCCGGTATGGCCCGAGGGAATGGAGAAATATCTGAACCCGAATGTCTCGGTGCGGATGCGCGGTATTGTGGAAAAATGCAGTTTCTGTTTTCACAGATATCAGTCGGCGACAGACAAGGCATATTTCGAGGGACGCAAAGAAATCGAGGAAGGCGAATATCAGACTGCCTGCACGCAGGCATGTCCCGCGGGCGCAATCACATTCGGCGATCTGAACAACCCGAATCATGCTGTACATAAGCTGAAAACAGACCCGAATGCGTTCCGTCTTCTGGAACGGCTCGGAACCAATCCCAAAGTTTACTATGTTTCCTCGCGGGAATGGGTGAGACGGGCAGGGGACAATTATCTTCAAGGCGAAGGCAAAAAATCGGAAAAGAATTAACATGCCGATGGCTGTAAGCGTTTGTAAGCTTGCAGTTCAAGGCTGACAAACCTAACGAGGAGAGTTTATGGATTCTGCATTGATTCCCAAAGGGGTCAGACGCTGTTCGTTCGGAAAATTTGTCCTGTTCATCGCCGTCACGGGCGCGGTGCTGCTGTGGGGTGTCTTTGCCATGCTGCTGTGCTGGATCAAGGGACTGAACCAGACAAATATGAACGATTATTACGGGTTTGCCCTGTGGATATGGGCAGACCTCGCGGTGATTGCACTGGGGGGCGGCGCGTTTTTCACCGGTTTTCTCAGATATATTGTCGGAAAAGACGAACTGAAGAACATCATCAATTATGCGGTGCTGATCGGATTTATCTGCTACAGTTCCGCTTTGCTGATTCTTGCCATTGACATCGGACAGCCGCTGCGCGGATGGTTTATTTTCTGGCATGCCAATGTCCATTCCATGCTGACCGAAGTGGCATTCTGTCTGTCCTGCTATTTCGGAGTCCTGACCATCGAATATATCCCTTTGATTCTGGAAAACCGCCAGTTGGACAAGGTTCCCTTTTTCCATAATCTTGCCCATAACATGCACGAAGTAATGGCAGTATTCGCGGCTACCGGCGCATTCCTTTCTTTTTTCCATCAGGGATCATTGGGCGGGGTGTCGGGCGTGCTGTTCGGAAGACCCTTCGGTTACAGAGAAGGGGTTTTCATCTGGCCCTGGACATTTTTCCTGTTCACATGGTCAGCCGCAGCCTGCGGACCCTGCTTTACCCTGCTGGTCACATGGATCACGGAAAAAGCGGCAAAGAAAAAATTGGTCAAAGACAATGTGATCGAACTGCTGGCAAAGATTTCCGGGTGGATGCTCGCGACCTACACCTTTGCCAAGATTGTTGATACATGGTACTGGGCAACAGTGACGGCTCCTTCCAAAGGATTGCGGCTGATGGATTTTTATTCCGACAATCCGATGTACGGAATCTGGATTCTGTTCCTTGAAATTGTTATCTGCGGCGTGGTTCCCGCACTGATTCTGCTCACCAAAGGCGGACGCAGGAATAATTTTGCCCGGCTGACAGCGGTGATTCTTGCAGTCATCGGGGCATCTCTTAACCGCTGGGTAATGGTGCTTCAGGTAATGGCTGTGCCGGTCATGCCCTTTGATGAGTGGGTCATGTATTTCCCGAGCTGGCAGGAAATTGCCACAACCGTTCTGCCCGTGGCTTACGGCGTTATCCTGATTGCGGTGTCCTATCGCTATCTGCCGATATTCCCGCAGGAGCAGGAACTCAATCCGACAGACTAAAGGTTAGGGGTTCGAGGTCAGAGGTGAGGGGTTGAGAGGGTTTCCTCTGACCCCTGACCTCATACCTCTCACCCGCCTCAAGGAGGTATTATGTTTCCGTTTATATTCGAATGGATGTGGGATATGTCGCACATAGTTTTCATGGGCGGTCTGTGGTATGCACTGACAATACTGGGGCTGGGAATGACCTACTGCATCGGCAAAGCTGCGCTTGATACCGCGGCCGGCAAAGGCTCCCATCATCATCACTGACATATATTTTGAATGAATCAGAAAAGGCGATTTCCGG
>DYRK01001136.1 GCA_020718785.1 Desulfatirhabdium butyrativorans
GGGTCAGACAGAAATCCTGTCAATCCTTTAATCAGGCGAATCAGGGTTCGGACAGCCTGAAAATTTTTATTCGGATGTGAAAAAAACACTTGACAAAGCTGTTCAGGCAGTTTATGCTAAACTTTGAGATTAAGATAAAAGGGTGTGACGGCACGGTGCCGTCACAGGTATGACGGGCGGCAGGGACACCGTCCGGATAATTTATTTTATTTCAATTATCCGGAGGTGGCTTATGCCGCAGACTTCAGAGCAGAATTTATCGGAAAACATCCCGCAGACAAATATCCCGTCACGGAACACAGGCTGTCCCGCAGCCGTCCCCTCCGTAAATTTTTTAAAGAAAATGCTTGGCTTCCATCAGAAGCGCGCCCGGAGACTGTAAGATATGAAAGCCGAATTTTTTAATAAAGCGAAAGAAAATTTTGCCGCAACGCAGATTTGTTTTGATAACGGTCTTTACAACGCATGTGCGAACCGTGCTTATTATGCGGCATTGCACGCTGCCATAGCCGCCCTTGCTCATAAGGGAATACGCAGGGATAAAATTGACCATGCACAGGTACGGGCAGACTTCAGCGGAGAGTTGATAAAAAGACAGAAGATTTATCCTGCAAAACTGAAAAGTTATCTGTATGACATGCAGATTGCCAGAAATCAGGCTGATTACAGCGGCGAACCGGTAAGCCGGAAAGCCGCTTCCCTACGGCTTGCCAAATTACAGGAAATGTTCGGATATATAGAAAAGGAGATTTCAGATGATAAATTTTAAGCAGAAAGAACTGATCCGGCAGATTTTTAATGATGTCAAAGGAAAATTTCCCGAAACAGAATTCATAAGTGTTACCGAGGGACCTGAAAATCCGGCTGATTTATGGATAAACATCACAGCGCCCGAAGATGAAGACAGAGAAATCGAACTGATCGAATTTTCCGGCGAAAAACTGACAGACATTCTTCTGGATTACGGATACTGTTTTATGGTTATGCCGAGAAAAAATACAGAAGGTATAGGCGGTATGAAATATCAGGAAATTTTTGCATGATTAAAGGAGGTGTCTTTATGCCCCCCTCTTCAGATATTTTAAAAATTAAAGATTGACTTTACCCATAAGTTCAGACAGTTTTCACTCACTCACTCACTCACTCACTCACTCACTCACTCAC
>DYRK01001137.1 GCA_020718785.1 Desulfatirhabdium butyrativorans
TTATGAAATATTCGGGTTAATTTCATTCTGCCCCCTTTTACTCTTTTTCTGATTCTTCGTTACAATTGTTCGGGAACTCAGGATATATGCAGGATGGTATCAGTGTCCTGGAGGTGGCGGGGCATAGCCGCCATTGTCCCAGAGACGGTTGCCCGGTTTGCTGTAAGGTCTGCCACAGTTTATGATCCCCTTTTTACAGAGGGTACTTCGCCATTCGTACTTGATAAATATATTCTCGATAGAGCGGGACTCTGGTTCAAATGTAACTGTATGTGAAGGCGAATATTCAGAACGACCATATCCTGTTCCGGCAGAACGGTCAGCTGATTCGGCCTTGGCTGAAGGGGCTTGACCTGACTTCCCGAGTTCGTTGGAAGGCGAAGAGGAAATTTCGGAGTCAGATGCCTGGCTTCTTAGCTGCGCAGGCGGTTCGTAACGCTGCACCTCAGGATATACGGCAACCGCAATAACTCCCATTGCACTCTGGTCTCCAAAAGCTGCTGCATAGGAATCCGGCACATCGGTAAAATAGAATCGGTTGATACTGTCCTGATTGCTGCGCCATCCTGCATATTCGTAGCTTGAATAAGGCTCCAGTATGTACATCCGTTCATTGTTTCTCAGCCATGATTTCTGGCCGGATACGATGTTACGTCCATCCACGGCAATAACCACCCCTACCCTCCGGCCAAGCTTGTTTCTAACCAAGATCTTGTAATGATCACCCTTGACAGCCTCTGCATAAACCTTTTTTGCTGGGTAACGTGACGAGACATTATAAAATGGAAGTTCCATTCCGTTGTCAGACACAATCCGTACCTCAACACTGTCTCCAGCAGTCCCTGCCCACACAGTTGCCGCAGATAATACGATTGCCAATACGATTGATACTAAAGTTTTCATGAGATCCTCCATTCCGGTTTTGGCATTTCATCAGCCTTTATAACTTTAGACATCCTGAGCTCCAGAAAAATTTCTAAAAAAATCGCTTCGACAATGTTAATGTGCAACACACTTTGTTTCAAGGTTTTATCCGGTGCCAGCGGTCTCGTGAAAATGCCAAAAACAAAAGGGGTCAGAGTGAATTGAAAATAATTTCATTCTGAGCCCTTTTACTTTTTCTATTTATCTTTTTTCTGTCTGACAAGGGCAAAAACACCCATT
>DYRK01000415.1 GCA_020718785.1 Desulfatirhabdium butyrativorans
AGAAACAGGACGCAAGACATCTTTCTTTTATCAATGAACTCGATGTTGCAATAATGCTTTGCGAAGGCGATTCCCATTGATGGAAACAGATGAAATGAATTATGAAATACTGAATTGTGTGACAAAATCATTAAAAGAGAATGGTAATTTTATATTTACAACTTTAAACGGATTATTCCCACTATATCATTCTGTTGAAAACTTTTGTGCTTCGGCAACAAAAGAAGGTAATGCAGCATATCGAAGCAATACATTTGATCTGATGACATTTCGGGACCGCAATGTTACTGAATTTGAAGACGATTTCGGAAATAAAAAAACTCTCGAATGCAGTGAAAGATATTATATTCCCAGTGAAATTAACTGGCTGTTGAATTTTCAGCATGCAGGATGACTTTGCAAATCGTCCTTTTGATAAAAACGATTTGCGACGATTTTAAGCCGGGGCGTTTTACGGCGGATTTCAAAAAGGAATCAACGATGAAAACGGAAGATCGCTGGCTGATAGCTGTTGTTGCCTTTGTGATATTTTTTACGGCATCCTTCGGATGGGGATTATGGGGTTGAAACTTTGCCGTGGGTAAAAAAAATGGAAATCCCGGGCGATTTTCGGTCCGGGTTTTTTTTCGGACAGATCAGGCTATGAAATATAACTATCTTATTATACTCCTATTGTTTATTGCAGTCTCTGTCCCGGCAGGACATCAGCCGGTTGCCGGAAATGTGACAGATCAGTTGGGACGCAATCTGTCTGTTCCGGATAATCCTCAGCGGATTGTGGCTCTGGCTCCGAGTATCACGGAAATCATTTTTGCGCTGGACTGCGGACATCGTCTGAAAGGCGTGACGCAGTACAGCGATTTTCCTCCGCAGGCTGCGGCACTTCCCCAGGTTGGGTCTTATGTGTATCCCGATCTGGAAAAAATCGTAGCCTTGCAGCCCGACCTCTGTATTGCTGTCAAGGACGGAAATCCGAAAAATGTCGCAGACAGATTGGAGGCAATGAACATCCCTGTGTATGCTGTGGATCCGAGAAATATAGACACCGTGGCAGACACGATTATCAGCATCGGGAGTCTGCTGAATGCGTCTGAAAAGGCAGAATCTCTGGTCCGGAACATGAGGCTCAGGGTTGAACGCGTAAAGTCTGCGGCTGCAAAAGCTGCCCACCGTCCACGGGTATTTTTTCAGATCGGCATTTCCCCCATTGTCGCGGTTGGAACCCATACCTTTATTCATGAACTCATCGTGTCCGCGGGAGGAAAAAATCTTTCAGAAGGCACTGTTCCTTATCCGCGCTATTCGCGTGAACAGATCATCGCTCTTTCTCCGGACATTTTCATTATTACTTCCATGACAAGAGGCGAGATATTTGAGCGGGTGAAAGCAGAGTGGCGTCAATGGCCCGACCTGCCTGCTGTGAAAAATAATCGTATTTTTCTTGTGGATTCAAATGTTTTTGACCGTCCCACCCCGCGCCTTGCAGACGGTCTGGAACTGCTGTTCGGACTGATCCATCCCGAACTCGCGGGGGAATTGCAATGAATACAGATGCGCCTTTTCTCCTGAAACGTCTTTCCGCGGTTTCTTTCATTCTGCTGATTCTGCTCGCTGCAAGCCTGTTTCTGGGACTTTCACTCGGATCATCCGGGAGCGGATTCGGCAATTCTTTGGAGGTGCTGCTGGGGGTAAAAGAAGATGCCACGCTGAAAGCCATCATCTGGCAGATCAGACTTCCGAGAGTGCTTATAGCCGCGCTGGTGGGCGCGGCACTTTCCCTGGGCGGACTTGTTTTTCAGGCATTGCTCCGAAACCCTTTGGCTGAACCTTATATTCTGGGGATTTCAGGCGGAGCCGCGGTGGGAGCTATCATCGGAATTCTCATGGGATTTTCCCGTTTTCCGGGGGTCAGTGCCACGGCATTTGCAGGGAGCATGACAACCCTTGCGCTGGTGATCCTCATGTCCTCGGGCCATACCATGATAAAAAAAGATTCTCTGCTTTTATCCGGAGTCATGGTCAACGCGTTCTGTTCCGCTGTCATCATGTTTCTTGTTTCCATGACTCAGGATTCGCGGCTGCACAATATTATTTTCTGGCTCATGGGAGACCTGTCCGCCACAGATATCGGGCAGGTCGGAATACTCGCGGCAATGCTTCTGCCATGCTTTGCAGTGCTGTTCTGGTTTTCCCATACCATGAATCTGCTGCTGATGGGAAAGGAAATGGCACGGACAATGGGAGTCAGCATAAAAGCCGTGACCGTGACGCTTTTGGTCACGACTTCGTTTATGGTGAGCATCACAGTTTCCCATTGCGGTCTTTTAGGATTTGTGGGATTGGTCACGCCGCATCTGCTCCGGCTTATTTTAGGTCCCGATCACCGGGTGCTGACACCGGCATGTGTGCTGGGAGGCGGTGCATACATGGTACTGTGCGATCTGCTGGCAAGGGTTCTCCCGGAACAGGGCGAAATGCCTGCCGGCGTGATTACTGCCATTATCGGCGCGCCGCTGTTTATCATTTTATTAAAGAGGTCCGGAAGATGAACGAATCCGATAATGCGGCTGCTGTTGAGAATCTGAGTTATGATTACGGGAATCAGCCTGTTTTGAGGAATCTCTCCTTCACTGTCCCCAGGGGAGAATTTTTCATCATAATCGGTCCCAACGGGTCCGGCAAAACCACGCTGCTGAAGCTGATATCGGGAATTATCAGCGATCCGCAGGGCAGATTGGATATTCTGGGGCAGCCTGTCTGTTCATATACGCGTAAATCGCTGGCAAAGACCATGGCTTTTGTTCCCCAGACCCTGCTGACAGAATTTCCTTTTACCGTTGCCGAGGCGGTGCTTATGGGACGTTCCCCTTATCTCGGCATTCTGGGGATAGAGAGTCAGAAGGACTTGGATATTTCACGCCGCGCCATGTCTTTCGCGGGCGTGGAGCATCTGAGAAACCGTAAACTGGATCAGTTGAGCGGCGGAGAAAGGCAACGCGTTTTTATTGCCAGAGCAGTATGTCAGGAGCCGCAGATTATTCTTTTGGATGAACCTACCGCGTCTCTCGATCTTGCACATCAGATCCGCGCAATGGATATGATGGAACAGTTGAAAGAGGAAAAAGGTCTCACGGTCATTATGGTATCTCATGATGTTAATCTCGCTGCCATGTACGGCGATTCCCTGCTTCTGCTCAAAGACGGAGAAATTGTCGGCATGGGTACGCCGAATGAAGTGCTGACATTCCGGATGCTTGAAAAAGCTTACGGCTGTACCCTGCTGGTCAATGACAGCCCTCTGGGAAAATTCCCGCAGGTGACGCCGGTGCCTCGCAAGTTTATGATTTTCCGGGATTAAGAAGGTCCCTTCTTCTGATCGGAATTTTTGTTAAAATAAATAAGGAGCAAAGGGATATAATTATGGTGGGAAAATACGACGATGATCCCTTTTCGGATCATAAAGATGCAGAATCTCCGCCGAAACCGGACATTCCTGCCCCTGAAGCCGGCGGAGCGGTCATTTCGGGCGATGATATCATTGCTGCCCTTCAGAAAAACGAATCCTTGCAGGAGAGTTTCGGGGCAGAGAATAATAAATACACCGTCGAAACTCTTGTCAGGAAAAATAACCGCGAGTGGAATTACTCTGTTTCTGTGCTGTACAACGGTAAGGAAATCCGGGATGATGCACCCCTGATACGGGATGAATACAAACGTGATGCCTTGCGGGACGGCGATATTGAAAAAGAATGGAATGCTTTTCTGAAACAGGCAGCGGACCTTCATCTGAACAAATGCGGTAAAGTGAAAAATCGTATCAGAGAAAAGGAGCTGAAACAGAAAGAAAAGAAAAAGCTTCTTATGGTAAAGACGGTCATCATTTTGCTGGTATTGCTTATCCTCGGTGCCGGAGCGTATATTTGGTTTTTCAAATTCAGACCGCCGGACGTCAAGCCTGTGCCTGCAAAAAAACAGGCTGAATCTGTTCCCGTGAAACAGGCTGAACCGCTTCCTGTAAGAAAACAGCCGGATGCAGTGCCGGTAAAGCCGTCCGAGCCTGTTCCGCTGAAAAAAGAACCCGAATCTTTGCCTGCAAAAGAAAACGGGCAGCCGCCCAAAAGTGATGAAGATTTGAAAAAGGAGATATTGGATCGTCTGAGACAATAATCGCCGAAATTCGATCTGACGCTGTCAGAAAGGAGTCATGAGATGAAAAAAAATCTGTTTTCAAAACAGATGCCTGTGTCTTTGCTCATAGGCATTTTGCTTATACCTTGCATTGCCTTGGCAGATGATAGCATCGGCATGGTGACAGGCTCCGAAACCGGGACTTATTTCCGGTTCGGGCAGGAAATCGCAGCTACGGCAAAAAAAGCAGGGCTGGATATTATCGTAAAAAATTCCGAAGGTTCTATCGCCAATATCAAACGTCTCACCAGCAAAGAAAATGCGGCAATTGCAATGGTTCAGTCCGATGTCCTGGGATTTCTGGGGCGTTCCGACAGCCCTGAGACAAAGCGCATTGCTCAGAAACTCCGGCTGATTTTTCCCTTTTATAATGAAGAAGTCCACCTGTTTGCACGTAAAGAAATCACAAGGTTCGAAGACCTTCGAAGCAAACGGGTAGTCATCGGGACCGAGGGAAGCGGGAACTGGCTGACATCCCAGAATCTGCAAACCCTTATGGGTGTCAAAGAGATTCAGTTTGTTGACAGCCTGAAACCTGACGAAGCTGTAACCGGCGTATTGATGGGAGAAGTGGATGCCATGATCTACGTTGCGGGAAAACCGGTGAAACTGTTCAGCAATCTGGATAAGCTGAAATCGGATCCGAAATATGCCCGGATGCTTCAAACAGTGCATTTTGTCCCTATGAGTGATACCAAGATGCTTCAGGAATATGTGTCCAGCGAGATCGGTGCCGGTGATTACGGCTGGTTTGATCAGACAATTCCTACCATAGCCGTGAAAGCCGTACTGATCAGCTATGATTTCTCAAACAGCGGTGATACTTACCGTCTGATGCGCTGCCGTCAGCTTGCTCAACTGGGACAGGTGATACGGGAGAATATCGGCGACCTGAAACAAAACGGTCATCCCAAATGGAAAGAAGTCAATCTTGAAGAGAATGTAGGCTTATGGAAAGCGGATTCCTGCTCAAGAACCCGCTCCGAAACAGGCAGGCCGGAAAACAAGAAAGCTTTGTCTGATGATCTGCTGCGTATCATCAGACAAAAATAGCTTATTACCTCATGTTACGCAGTCGTTGCCTGAATCTGGATTACCGGGAGCGTCTGAACCGCAAATTGACGCAGACTTGACTGATTTCACAGAGTCATCAGTGTATT